>JALXCO010000200.1 GCA_026990885.1 Desulfurococcales archaeon | reverse complement strand
AGATCGAACAGCATGCCCAGCTTCAGAAGCTTCATTATATTTCTTAAATCTGTGGGGGTGATGCCCATCTCCAGAAGCTCTCCCGCCGTGCTTAGGGCTTCAGAGGAGAAGGAGGATAGAACCATGTTGTATTTCCTAACTATCTTGGATAATTTTCTAACAACATCCCTATCGACGGCTATAGTGGTTCTATCCATAAGTTACTCTCCATTCAACAATATACAAGTCTATATTTATTTATTTCCATGTATAGACATATCTACCAATATTGAGCGGATATAATGGAGTTGAATTTATAACTTTTCAAACATACTAGAATAAAATAGCAGTGTGAAATAAATGAAAGAAGAGCTAATGACAAAGCTAAATACCTTCCACCAGGAACTTCAGAAGCCTTTCATAGGGAGAGATGAAGAGGTTAAAGTAATACTTTTATCCCTAGTTACAGGAGAACACACAGTACTAATAGGAGAGCCTGGAACAGCGAAAAGCGCCCTTATAAGAAGAGCTGCACAGCTCCTGAATGCAAAGATATTCATATACCTATTAACGAAGTTCACCGAACCATCAGAGCTTTTTGGGCCCCTCGATATAAATGCGTTGAAGCAGGGCAAGTATATTAGGATAACTAAACATAAGCTTCCCGAAGCAGAGATAGTTTTCCTCGACGAGATATTCAAGGCCAACTCCGCTATATTGAACTCTATACTCTCTATATTGAACGAAAGAGTCCTGTATGATGGTTATACAGAGATAAAGGTCCCTCTATGGTCTCTCTTTGGGGCTAGCAACGAGGTCCCTGATGATCCTGAGCTAGAGGCTTTATACGATAGAATGCTTCTGAGACAGCATGTGAAGCCGATCTCTGACGAGCTCTGGAAAGATCTATTGAACTACACCTGGAAGCTGGAGAAGGAGGTAGAGAAGATCGAGCCGGTAATGTCTATGAGCGATCTAATGGAAATAAATAAAGAGATATTTAATGTGAGCCTTGAACCCATAAAAACGAAGCTAATCAAGATCTTCGCCATACTAGAATCCAAAGGGATACACCTGTCGGACCGTAGAAAAGGAAAATCGCTTAAGGTAATCGCCGCAAACGCTCTGCTTAACAACAGGTATAAGGCTGTGGAGGAAGATCTACTTGTCCTAAAGTATATAGCCCCAAAAGATATAGAGGACTTCGAAAAGGTAAACCTTATACTTAGTGAGGAGCTCAAGACACCGCATAAATACCTTAGAGAGCTCGAGGAGATAAAGATAAGTGTGAGAGAGATAGTGAGCTATATATCATCATTCCCGAGGGCACCAATGTCTAGGTTTCTTGAGGAGAGGCTAAACGAGATCTATAGAGATCTCGAAGCCACTAGGGAGAGGGTTGCATCAATGATCATCGAGAGCGGAGATAAAACAGTTGAGAAGGTTGGGAAAGACGTTCTGGAGCAGATAAATGCTGTTATGGATCTTATCAGAAAAAGGTTGGAATAATGCCTGGGGTACTTAAAAACATTAACTATGATGATCCTCTCGTAAGGTATAAAGGAGAACGAGTTCTTGAAATAGTAAAGAAGTTCACGAAGGTCCGTGGAGACATAAATATAGATACAGCAATAGATATATTCTACACCTTCTTCCTGCCATTCCCACGGCTTATCCAGCTATCCGAGGTTTCCAAAGCCAACGAAACAAACTACATCATCGTAAGAGAACTCATGAAATCCGAGGACGTGAGAAAGGTCAGGGTATATACAATAGCTAACTCAGGAAGATCAACAATAATAGGGGCAAGCTTCATAGAGCATCTTCTCCAAGAGCTAAATTCCATGGGTGAAGGCTCCGGCAGCGATCAGGGGCAGAGCTCCGAAAACAACCAGGATAGCGAAGGAGACACACAGCAGCAATCGAAAAACGAGAAGCTGAAGGAGGCGATAAGAAACGCCACAAAAAAGCTCGAGAACGAGATCGAGCATATAAATAGGTTTGAGACACTCGCCCAGGGCCTTCAGGCCGGGACAGGCTCCATATTGGAGATTGAGGATAGCTCAGCCGATATAATTCGGATGGCTAGAAACACAGATGTGCGAAAACTGCTCGAGCTACTCCAATGGATACCGGATTGGAGCCCGAAAAGCAAGAGGAAAACATATAAGAGCCCTAGAGGAGAATTGGAGGGCTACGAGGAGGGTACAGATCTAGAGCGCTTAGTACCCTCAGAGCTAGCCTATCCACAGGAGTACTTCTATACGAGGCTGGCCGAAGGAGAGTTGTTAATATACAATAAAGTGCTTCCGTTGAGCCAGGGACCCATATATGTTCTTCTAGACAAAAGCGGATCTATGGATGGGGAAAAAATAAAGTGGGCTAAAGCAACAGCCCTGGCACTCTTAATGAGAGCCAGAAAGGAGCATAGGCTGTATCTTCTAAGGTTCTTTGATTCAACACCTTACTCTCTGATAAAAATTTCGAAGAAAGGTAAGCCAAGCGAGATAACCAGGTTGATAGATTATCTGGCCCGAATAAAAAGTGGTGGTGGAACCGATATAACCAGGTCAATTGTTGTAGCGTGCCAAGACGTGAAGTACTCTAAAGCTAAAGGTATAGGAGACATAATAATTATAACAGATGGAGAGGATCGAATCGCCGAAAACGTTATAAGGAAATGTTTGAGGGAGCTGAACCTAAATCTAATAACCGTAATGGTTATGGGGGACAATCCGGATCTGAAGAGAATAAGCTATAAATACTTTAAGGTCACTAGATTAAGCACAGGTGAGCTTCTAGAAATAGTAGAGTTCTGAATATTTTTTAGACATATATTATTATATCTAGATTATCAATCAGATCCCTATATCTATTCCTTATAGTGACCTCAGACAGATCCAAAGCATCAGCCATATCCCTCTGAGACCTCTTATCACCGAGAATTATAGACGCGAGATATAGAGCTGCTGCAGCACTCCCAACAGGGTTCTTGCCTGTTAGGCTAACTATATTAGCCTTAATGCTTGATTTAACTATTCTCTCACCTAGAACAGCTATGTCGCTGTTGAACCCTACCTTTGAAGCGATCATAGATATAAATGATATAGCTGAAGATATACTCGATATGGTATCGCCGCTCTGGGTAACTTTATTTGCCCTGTTTCTCCTGACCTCATTAAATAGTCCCGACAGCGACATTTTTTTCGTCATGTTGAATACGTCTTTCTCGGATACCCCAAAGATCTCGTAGATAACCCTTTTATCTATAGGTATGGAGCAACACTTACATACCTCTAGGATTATGGATGCAACACCAGCTCTAATAGTGTTCTTTCTAAACATATTTTTAGCTATAGCTTTTTTTATAAGCTGACCAGATGTTTCAGCAACATACTGAGGCAAACCTAGCTTGCCGATCGCATCGTTCATGAGCTTTTTGGCTTCAAGCTCCTTCCTCCCCTTAGAATCTGTGGGCTTTCTAACAGTTTTAACAAGACTCCTAATCTTCCTAGATTTACGGTCATAGCCATCTACATACGTTGTTAATCCGTAGTCATGCACAATGTTCGTTGTGGGGGGACCGGCCCTAGCCCTCATATATGAGTCCTCAATCGAGTACTCCCTCCAGTCCTTAGCTATAGATATCTCTCTCTCATCTATAACCTGCCCAGTAGCTGTATCTATATACTCTCCACGATCGGCATCATATATCAGTCTGCCTTCCTCTAGCAGCTTATTGAAATTCCTGTAATCGTTGTTAGCTACAGTGTCGCTCAAGATCTACCACCTTTCCCTGTTCTCGATCTCTTTTTGGGCTGGTAGTAGAGGTCTGCGCCTTTCTCTATGTGGATCGATGGGTTTTTAACTCTAACCACCGCGAAAGGATCATTAACCGGACCAATAACATCAAACAGTACTCCGATATACCTATTTTCAGAATCATAAACCTTAACCCAGAGGGGAGGCACCTTGGATGGGTTATCTAGATCAACGACCAGATTACTGCTTACCAGATGGATACTTCTACCTAGATACCTAAGGTTCATCAGTTAATCCCGTAATAAATACTCAGATATTACCTCTTAAAACAAGTTATCCCTTTCTACCTGGGCGGAGCCAAATATATCTATCTATTCTGATCCAAACAATCGATATAGCGAGAATATATATTACTATATAAAGGATCAAGTGGTAATACTTGGGGAAAATATTTAAAGCAGACTGGAAAAGCTAAACAACTACAAGATCCTCTGGAGGACTATGTATATATGAGACACCATCGTCATTTATGTATATGGCTTCGGCAGATCTAAATCCCAGCAAAACATTTTTACTTTTCACCAAAACCATTGGAGCTATAGTAATAGCTTCACCGCCAAGTAGCAGCTCTGATCTATCGTTCCTAACTATAGGATCCTCCCTGAACTCGGTGCCGACACCAAAGCCCTTCTCCCTATCTATACTATATATGCTCTCCAACCGATAGGAGGTAGCGCAGGAGTCAAATACGTTAGAGATATAGGAGATCCTTTGACCAGCCTTGGCCTCATTAACCAGGGACCCCATGCACGCTGTATACGCATCATATATATCCTTAAACAAGCCATGGTCTCCCGCAACATAGAAGTAGGTTACGGGAACAAAGTAGCCCCTATAATCTATAGCCAACGTTACTGACGCAACATCATCCGCATGGAATCTACGTTCTGTAGGGAGATGAACATCCTTAACTGTATGCTCGCCAAACCTAATGATCGGCTCAAAACCTGGTTCTAAACCCTCAGACGCAACCAACGCCTTAACCTGGCTATAGAGAAACTTCTCAGAGATGCCTGGGGAGATGATATCACTGATCTTTTCGAGTATGCCGATGGCGGCCTCAGAGGATCTAGTTAACTTAAAAACCTCAGACATACGCTTTCTTCTCTTAATCTTTCTGAATGTAGGTGAGAAACTATATACCTTCCCTGGGGAAACTATCTCGTTGATCTCTAAAAAATGCGTAAGCAACATATAGTCATCAACCAAGCCGTCCCTCGAGTAGAGCCCAAGCTTGTTGGCTAGATACTTAAGCTTCTCAACGTAATCGCTGTGATCCTCCCAAAACTCTATATCATACACCTCACTAAGCTCGTCTATATAGTGATCCATGCTCGAAGATACATACCTGTTAATTAACAGCGCTGAATCACCCAGAGATGTAACTATCAATATGGGTATATCCTCGATATTTCTCTCGGTCTTTAATCCCGTAAAATACCTTAAAGATCTATCAGATCTCAAAATAGCGAAGTATAGATTCCTGGATTCGAGCTCCTCAACAAGCCTCTCAATCTTATCTTTAAATTCCATTCTATCAATATACATAGATACGGAACCTATTTACTCGCTACTATAGTATATACTTTAAAATTATTGCTACCCATCCAATGGAGATAAATAATACCCAGGGCTTCTAGTCTAGCGCGTGAGTACCCCTATAGCTTACTGTAGCCGGGAAAGCGGCATACCCCATAGTCTCCAGTTCCTTCGCCACCTCTCTAGCTCTGCTGGATGAATCCACCAAACCATAAACAGCACCTCCCCCACCACCTCCGCTCATTTTTGCCGCTTTAACTCCTAGATCTAGCATGGCCTTTACTAGATCCCTGGTTTCATCGATCACGACACCTAAAGCCTCAAGGAGCTTCTGATTCAAGTTCACTAGCTCTAGCAGCCCTCTGAGATCACCGTTAATCAGCTTCTGGGAGGCGGCGATAGAGATCTCGCCTATCGATTCAAAGATCATTTCTATAGGTCTCCCTATACTGGATAGCTTATCTCTAACCACATTGATCATTTCATAGGTAAGTTTTCTCTTTGGTGTATATCCAACAACAAGGAAAAGATCCTTATCAACCTCGAGCCTCCTTAAAGCTCTATAAAGCTTCGGAGTAACCATAACTACACCCCCTAAACTTACAGTGCCTGTATCCATAGGAGATGCGGCTCCCTGAACCTTAATCTCCACATTCCTAGATACTGAGGCAAGGGTATATGGATCTATATCCCTTCCAAAAGCCTTAAAAACCCCATAAACAATGCCAGATGAAACAGAAGCGGAAGTTCCTAAACCAACACCGCTTGGAAGATCAGAGTTGATATCCACGTTAATAGCACATCTAGACACATCAATGCCTAACTCACTCGACGCGGTGTTAACCGCTTCAGCCACATATATAAGTCTTCGATCGTTGAAGGAAAACTCCTTACTAGAAGATCTAGCAGCAGATTCCACTAGCTGCTCTCTCCCAATCCTACTTCTAACCCGTAGCTCGCCAGAGCCACTACACAGACATATCTTGAAGTCTATATACTTGCTGACAGCCACAGCTATAGCTGGATACCCATACACTACGGCATGCTCGCCAAATAAGGTAACTTTAACTGGCGACCTAACCTTCACACATCTACAGCCATGATCACTACAGACATCAATATCGGTGATGCTAGACACCCACCAATATTGTTTATCAATAACCTAACTATAATTTTGCTGGAGAATGATTATGGAGAATAGACCAATCTCTTCACCCGGTAGCGAAACCCACATAGTCTTTCACCAAGATGATATAGATGGTTTAGCTAGCTCAGCGATAATGTCGAGGATCTTTGATAACGCATATATATACCCTACAGACTATTCAGAGAGGAACCTGCTGAGAGTGTTTCAATCAATAAAGATCAGATGCCTAGAAAGCAGAGATCTAAACCTGGTCATAACCGATCTGGCTGGCTCACCTGAGCTTATAGATCATATAATAGACCTCAGCAAGCATGAGAGATGCCGATTTAAGCTGGTATGGATAGATCACCATATATGGGAAAATGAAAACCTGAACACCCTTAACGAATCAGCAGAAAACATAGAGAAGGAAGTAGTAATAGACACATCGAAGACAGCAACAGAGATAGCCTATGGGCTTGTGGATGATAAGTATAGAGATATATATAGTATGCTCGCTAGACTAAGCAGAGACTCGGACTTTCTCGAGCTCCAGCACCCGCTGACCGAGCCATTAACGGATGTGATCAGGTACACCAAATACAGCTATGGAAAGATCGATATCACCACATCCTATATAGTTGGCTTATTTAGGGAGGGGATACTATGGAACCATAGGTTAGAGGTGGTATGGCAGAACCTGAAAGATAGAAAAACAAAGTATCTTGAAGACTTCAATAAAACCGTGAGAGTCTTTAGGGTAAACAACATGAAGATAGGGCTAGGTGTGCTCGAACCCATAGTCAACTACTACAGGCCTCTAAAGCAGATAATAGGCAACAGCGATGCGGATCTCGGAATAGTTATCTACAGAACCGGAAGTATAGCTATGGCCAGGAATCCAGATAGAAGAGATATTCGATGCAACGAACTAGCCAAAAAACTGTTTAATGGTGGGGGGCACGCGCATCTTGCTGGAGGAAGGATCCCTAAAGAGATCGTTTATAGCGGTATAGAAAAAATCGTTGAATATATAAAGCACAGGCTACACAAGGATCTATCTACTTAAAGATACTTCTCCTGAACGACTCGTACAGCTCATCCAGCTTGCTCATCCAGGCCCTCAAGCCTTCCGGAGTGTCGGGATACTGGCTATATAGGGACCTAACCTTATCCATATAGTCGGCAACAACAATAAGCTTAAATAGTAGACTGGGCCTACCTAAAGCAGCTATAAGCCTACTTAATTTATCTGAGATACTTCTCTTATTGATCTTGCCCGTAGAGCTTGTTTCATAGAGATCCGACTCCTTCATAATTCTCTTGCGCAAAGCAAACTCTATATCGTCGTCAGATAGATGCTGCAGGAATATCCTGAATATATCTAGAGACGCCTGCTTGGCCCCGTAGAAGTCTATGTAGAGCTTATTCATAAGCCATAGACCCCTAGCAGAGAAGTCGCCAGACTCATAAGCCTTATCAAAAGCGATAGCCGCAGCCTTAGCCGAAAGCATAGCTGAACCCTTCCCACCGCCATGTATCGGGTTCACAGCATACCCTGCATCACCCACAACCATTATGCCGTGCCACGCCATTGTGTATGGGGGTCTTCTAGTCGGAACCAAAGCTCCCCCGATCTCAACAGGCCTAGAGTTCTTGAACTCAGGCCTGGTCAAGATATATTTATACATATACGTCCTTGGGTGATCATAGCCCATTCCGCCCTGAACACCCAGACCTACATTCGTTAGGTTTGTGTTGCTCTTCGGAAAGTTCCACCAGTAACCTCCAGGGGCGATCTTGCTGTTGACATATATTCTTATGTATTCAGGCTCATCTATCGGCTCCTTAAGCTCTCTGATCTCTCTAAAAGCTATCTCGGCCTCCTCAGACTTTAAAGGATCGTTTATAGGCCAATCGCTCGGAAGCCTCCTAACTATACTTCTGGACGTGCCGCTGGAATCTATAACCACGTGGGATCGGAAAACAATCTTCCTACCATTCCTAACAGCTATTACCCCCTTAACAGCTCCATCCTCTATAATGGGCTGAGATGCATTTGTGGAATCAAAATACTCTGCACCACGATCCATGGCCTCCCTTATGAGCCTCTGAGTAAACTTAACCCTATTGATCTCGTAACCCTCACCCTCAATCCTCAAAACAACCTCCTCGCTAGGGCTATAGAGAAGAATACCCTTAACCAAGCCATCAAGCTCCTCACCCCTTGGAGGATCTATACCCAGCTCCTCAAAATGATGCTTACCTATAGCATCACCACAAGGCTTATCGCCAACCCTATTCCAAGGCTTAGAATCAATCAACGCAACAGAATACCCCATCCTTGACAGGTACCACGCAGCAGCAGAACCCCCAACACCAGCGCCAACTATAACAACATCAAACTTTCTTTCAGACGAGCTCATTTCTACCATGCCACCTAAGAATCATTAGTTATACAGGTTTATAAATATTTATACATGTGTTTAAAGCACAGAACACAGAAGGATAGAGAGATGCCGCGGCCGGGATTTGAACCCGGGTCACGGGCTCGAAAGGCCCGCATACTTGGCCGGGCTATACTACCGCGGCTATAGAGCCCTTATTTTTCTATTTTTATCACGATTTTATGTTTTTCCTCTACTTAAGGCCTATACTATCGCGTTTAGAGCTATAGATACTGCTAGGGTTATTATCCATAGCCTCGGCGTTATGGGTCCCAGGATCTCTATCCCCTTAACCATTTTCCATATATTCGACCCCATAACCGGTACGTCTCTATATACCCTCTCGAAGCATGCCAGCTTAGAGGGTTTTAGATCTTTCTCCGCCTGATCGAGAGCCCTATCAATAGCGCTTACCAGAGGTCTACACATATGCACAGCGGTATATGGAGTACCCAAGCTAGTGGCTGCACAGCTATGGTCGTCGGGTGTCACCAACTCAACGTCGCTATAACCCCTGGAATCCCTGATATGGGCAACTAAACGATCATGCGTCGATTTATCTATATTGTTGCCGTAGATATAGATGAGAGCCGACTTCCTGGATCCATCGCTGAAAACCAGAACCTTAACCAGACGCTTACATAGACCTATACATACGCCACCAACTGCAGCTTCACCATACCCAACCATAGCCGTATCGCTACCCGAGGGATGCTCGAATAGACTAGCCAGGCTTGAGACACCCCTAGATATAACGCTAGATATAAACCTCGCATCTCTCTCGCCAATCTTGATCCTCTCAATCTTGTTATGGGAGTCAGCAATCAAGACCCTTGGATAGCCAGCCGCCTTAAAATCGCCTATCTCCAATGGGAGATCGTCGGAGCCAAACCTATTCGATAAGAAAACCATAGAGCACGAGCTAGACCCAAACACAAAAGCCCTCCAGGAATCGCTGGAGACGCGAATAGGACCCCTAACAGGCTCAAAGCCATGGTCGCTGGAGCCCAGAGAATCAATATAGGCCTTCAGGTCGTGAGCGAAAGACAGAACATAGGACCTGCTAACAATATTCATGTCATGGGAGCCCAGGGTATGAAAAGTAAAAACATGGAGATCACTACCCAACACGTCATCAAAAACATGGACAGCATCCGAGGAGCCAACCCTCTTAAAGGGGCCAAAGTGGAAGCCAGGAAAAACAAGAACAATATCCCTTCCACCCACACGCCTAACAACGCTAAACCTAACCACTATATCCCTTCTAATAGAGTATCTCTCAAAAGCCCTCTCGAGATTAACGAAATCATCGAAAAGCCAGCTCCTGAGAAAGCTCCTAACCAGCTCAAAAGTCCTTATACCATTTAACCTACCGCCAAGCTCCAGAACAACAACAAATAGTAGAATAGGGGATAGGGCAGCTAGAGCGTTAACCCCGAAACTATAGATCATATCTAGAGAGGGGGGAAACAACATGAGGAGGGCAACCATATAGGTTGTGAACCCTATTACTAGAGCCCAGATAAAGGATCTAACAACCCCACCCCTAAATATGAAGTGAACAAGGAAAATCATCGCTGAGCTGCCGGCGATAGATATATATATTTTATCCCGAAAACCCACAACCTCAGAAACTATATAGGGTGCGATAGACATAACGGCTATACCAACGGACTTCTTGAAGCTATCCACAGCCCTATCGATATATCTGAAAACAAGATAGATAAGAGCGAGATAGATAAACGCTCCAGCCAGGGTGGAGGTAAAGGATCTGGAGAAACCAATCCTCGAGCCAGCAACTATAAACAGAATAAGCCACTCAACAACATATACACCTAGCAGGACACCGACGCCAGGAAGATAAAACAGCCTCCTATACAGCTTCTTTATCGTGGCGTCAACATCCCCGACACTCATGCCTGAAGCCAGCACCAGATAGAGATAGCTATATAGAATTAAAAAGTTAAACCCTGGAGCCACAGATCATACAGAACCTGGCCATAGATGGAAGAGAAGAGCCGCAGTTGCCACACCTCTTAAACCCTGAACCCACATCCCCGACAGCTTCACCATAGCCCCTTTTAGATACATCAATACTCGAGGTGGCTAGACCCTGAACCATAGATGGGGCATCGAGACGGTAGCCAGCGCCAGAAACGTTAGCGGCTGCTGCAGGATGGCTGGAGTCCCTCATATTAAACGCCCTAATATACTGTTCCTTAATATCCTCTTTCAGGAGATGGAGATAGATCTGGGTAACCTTAATATCTCTATGCCCAAGAATCCTCTGCACAGCTGGAAGAGACATACCCCTTCTAAGAGCCTCAGTAGCGAATGTATGTCTCAAGATATGGGGCCTAACCTTTCTGGCATCTATGCCAGCACGCTTAGCGAGCTTCTTGATTCTCTTATATAGCCCTGTATAGGATAGGGGAACCACCCTTCCATAGGGATCGTTGGTCATAGATCTCCAGGACATCAGTATATTTCTAGAGACCTCACCTATAAAAACAACACGCTCATCACCATACTTGGCGTTCCTAACTATGATCTCGCTGTTTTCAAGATCCACATCACCCCACTCGAGAGATAGAAGCTCAGAAGCTCTAAGGCCAGTCTCGATCATAAGGGATAGAATAACCAGGTCGAGAATATCTCTAGACGCCTCAAACAATCTAACTATCTCAGCAGGCTTAAGAGACTCGACCCTGCTAGACCTTGGTTTCCTAATAACCGGAACTTTGATAGAGGGATTAAGCCACCTAAGAAAAGACCTAAGAAACAGAGAGTAGTAGTGCAGAGTAGCCTGAATGCTACGCCTGCTCCTACTCTTACTCTTCCTAAAGCCATTCCTCAACCTATCAATCCTCCACCTAACTATATCGGCATCACTAACCTCGCTAACCCTCTTATCGCCAACGAAATCAATGAAATCGAGGATAGCCGACCTATAGCTCTTAACCGTTTTAGAGTCAGCGCCCGCAGCAGCAAGGTAAGTTATGAAAACCTCGAGCGCCCTAGATAGTGGGGCGTGCTTAAGCTCCTCTGGGGGGTCTGGAAGATCAAACTTGGTCAAAGAAAACCCTAAAACAAAGCTATCCACAGGCAAGCTATAAAAACAAAAACCAACGAAACTCTGGAGCAGTGTTCAGCACAGAAATAATATGATCGAGAAAAACACTATAGGATGGGAAACCAAATAATTCAGTTCACACTATACCGGGGATGTAAACACATGCTCCCAGAGATCCTGGCTATATACAGTGTACTGGCTGTATTAGCCAATATAGCCCACTACATATCTAACTGGAGAGCCATAGAACAAGGTATAGAAACCCTAGAGAAAACACTCAGAAGCGGTGGGGTGCGTGAGACGAAGATCGCTGTTGTATGCCCATGCAGAATCAACAGAATGGAGCCCCAGGAAATAAGCAGCTTCAAAAAATCCCTAGAGATAATAGAGAGCAAACCACAGGTTGCGGGCATATATATAGTTGTAGAGGAGGAAGACGACCCATCAATAATACCTCGGGCCAGAAAAATACAGGTGATCAAAATAGATGAAAGAGCGAGAAAACACATAGCTAGAGAAATGAGTACTGAACAGATCTATGGGAAAACACAGGCACTAATAGCAGGAACCATTGAGGCGCTCAAGAATAGAGAGGTTGGGGCGATACTATATATCGACTGCGACAACATGGTGAACCCGGCATCGATAGATATTGTGTCGAAAGCGATCAGCGAGCACGAGCTCATAACAGGGTATAGATGGTACACGCTAAAAAGCGTTGAGGGGGTGCTCTACAATGTAGTATCGTCGATAGCTTTTGAGGGGATGGGCTATTATAGATCCAGAATCGTTTGGGGAGGATTCATGTGTATAAGGAGGGACCTCATAGAGAGATACGGTATAGTATATAGGTGGAGCCGGGAATTCGCCGATGATGCAGCAGTGAAAAAGGTGTTTAGCGACAATAATAGGAGGATCACGTTCTGCCCGCTATGCATATCTCTGACACCGCCGCCTGGAAGAACCCTAAGAGAATTCTGGGAGTGGGGAAGCAGGCAGCTATTCATTATAAAGCTATATACACCGCGAGGGTTCAAGCTCCTCTTACTAGGATACCTCCTCTTAACCATAGCGATGGCCCTACCTGTAGCGCTATACCTGTATGGGGACGCATCAATATACACCTACATAGTAACGCTAGCTGCAGCATCACACATAGCGATAGGCGGGGTGAGAGGGTGGAGGCACTATAGCCTATCTAAGAGGTCTTGGAGCATGTGGAGGGGTGTGGTCCCTGAAGAGCTGGTCGATAAAAAGATCTATATAGCAACATATATAGCGCTGAACTCCATCAAGGCACCACTGATACTAGCATTCCTATTAAACCTCTACAGGGTAAGCAAGATACGGTGGAGGGGAAGGATATACTGCATAAAAAAGAAAGGCGAGTCGGGGCAGATAGCTATAGAGCAGTGCTGAGCGGCATCTAAACCCTATAACCCTCTATAGCCTTATAGGTAGTGGAGACATGTTTGATAAGACAGGAGGCACTGCCGATAAAGCTCTCATTGGTATTCAACATACTATCGATCGCTGTTAAAACCTTTGTTTTCGGGGCGAGCGGCTCCAGATCCGTTTTCGCAGAGATATTCCACTCTATAGGAGATCTCGCAAACAGCTCCATACTCTATCTGGGATCCAGAATAGCCTCCCAGACACCCAGCGTGAAGTACCCCTTCGGCCTCGGCAGAGTGGTGTATATAGCTGGATTGCTATCATCGATCCTGCTGTCGGGATCTATAGTATATATGATAGTATTTGAAAGCCTAAGAACACTAGCACAGCCGCATACAGTAACAGGCAACCAGTACTGGATACTTATACTCTCGCTAACCCTGCTAGACGCCACAACACTGGCTATATCTATAAAAAGAATAAGGAGGATCGGCGCATCGAGATCTGTTCTCCTGAAGCCACTCATCCTAGAGGATCTAATGGGCATAAGCGGAAACGTGCTGGCTGCAGCAGCACTAGCTACAGGAAACGCCGTTCTAGATGTCTACTTCGCCCTGGTAATAGCAACCATAATACTGGCCTCCGCAATACATGTTGGGTACAGCAATATACAGATCCTTATAGGTAGATCGGTGCCTAGAGACGTTATAGGGAGAATAGTGAAGATAGCCCTATCGATGCCCTATATAGTAGATGTGAACGATGTGAAGAGCATGATTATAGACCCGAACGAGTATCTAGTGATAATACAGGTCGAGATAGATAGAGACGTCTCACTAAACGAAATAGAGAACATAAAGAATGAGTTCATAGAGATTGTAAGGAGAAGCATCCCCGAGGTGAAATACATGATCCTAGACATAGTAAAGCCGAGAGAACCCGAAAAAAGCTACGAGAGACTGCTAAGAGAGATCAAGAGACTTGACTAGAGACAGATCGTATATCTCTCCCAATTTATCCAGATCTATAGAGACAATCCTAGAACCCCTATACCTAACCACATAAGCGCCATCAACACCTACCCTACCTATAATGCTTAGATCAACACCCATAGATCTAGCTAAACCAACCAGATCATCTAAACGCTCCTCACCAAACGCGACAACATACCTAGCCTGGGACTCGGAAAACATTATTTCATCCAGCCTCCTGCAGGATCTGCAGGGGACCTCATATAGATCTATATCCACACCCAAACCACCAAACAGAGACATCTCGGCTATAGATACAGCCAGGCCGCCAAGATCAACATCATGAACAGATCTAACCAAACCCATCCTAACAGCCTCAAGTATAAATTTCGAATTCAAGATCTCGCTAGCAGGCCTGGGGTGGGGGACCCCGCCGCCCTCAACACCATGGTATCTATATAGATACTCGCTCCCGCCAAGCTCGGGATAGGTTACCCCAACTACAGCAACCAAATCACCTTCAGCAACGAAGCCCTGGCTAGGAACTCTAGATACATCCTCAACAACACCTACACCCACTATTGTTGCTGTAGGCTTTATCATTCTTCCAGTCCTAAGATCTTCGTTATAGAAGCTGATCTTGCCTCCAACTACAGGAAGACCCAGCTCTTTAGAGATCCAAGCAACCCCCTTAACCATCTCAACAAAATACCAGTAGTGGTCCGGCTTCTCTGGATTACCAGCATTAATCTCATCAACTATAGCTAGAGGCCTCGAACCCACAGCCACAAGGTTTCTGTAGCATTCGGAAACTACATTAGCGGATCCATGGAAAGGATCTATGTAGGTGTATCTAGGGTTACCATCACCCTTAACAGCTACACCCAAGGACTCGAAATCCGCATCGAGTATCCTGAGCACGGACGCATCACTGGATCCTGGTTTAACCACGGTGCGCAGCCCAACCTCGTGATCGTATTGCTCATATATCCATCTCTTAGACGCAACATTATGCGAGGATAGAACCGATATCAATGCTTCCTCCAGGGACCCCGGCTCGGGAAGGTTGGTTAACGGATCATTAAGCTCCAATATATGGCTCGGAATCCTCATGGGCCTTATAATAGATCTGGGTCTAGCAAGCTCGGCAGCGGAAACATCGGCAACGACCATACCCCGATATATAACCCTCAAACGACCCGAACTGGTTAGCTCACCGATCATGCTGTACTGCAGCTCATACCTATCCAAAACGCGTTTTACCCGATCAAGCATCCCCCTTCCAACAACCAGAAGCATTCTCTCCTGGCTCTCGGAAACCATGATTTCGAGTGGAGACATGTCAGGCTCTCTAACATGCACACTATCTGCATAGACATCCGCGCCCAAACCATGATCGAAAGCAAGCTCGGATAGAGCTGTAACTAAACCGCCTCCTCCAAGATCCTTTATATATTTAACTAAACCACCTTCGGCAAGCTCCAGCAGCGCGTCTATAAGGATCTTCTCAAGCAGAGGATTACCCACCTGAACAGCGGCTATATCGCGATCACTATCGCTGTCGAGAGGCCTAGAAGCAAAACTGCTACCAAGAAGACCATCCCTCCCAGTTGTATTACCCACCAAAACCAGGAGGTCCCCCTCCACAAGCCTTCCGCCAACAATACGATCAAGCTCGACAATACCCACACAGGCAACATTAACAAGGGGCTGCCTATTGAATGACTCATCAAACCACGTGGTCCCCGCAACCACGGGGACCCCGATACGGTTCCCATAATCGCCTATCCCCCTAACAATATTCTTTATAAGCCATAGAGCATGGCTGTCTCTGGGATCTCCGAGAAACAACAGATCAAGCAGAGCAATAGGTCTAGCCCCAAGGGTCAGTATATCCCTAACAATACCACCCACACCGGTTGATGCGCCATTATAGGGATCGATAGCTGAAGGATGATTATGGCTCTCAACCTTAAATACAATAGCGTATTTATCGTTG
>JALXCO010000199.1 GCA_026990885.1 Desulfurococcales archaeon | reverse complement strand
TCTCTTGTTTTAATCACATTTCAGAGGATGGGAATAGTTAAGAGTCTTGATAGACAATAAAGTAGGTGTGGTAGAGATTATGCCTGGTGGTGTTGTGAGGTTCCGTATATCCAGAAACGCCGTAGAGAAACTATTTGGTTCCAAGAAAGCCAGCATATCCAGGGGTATTGATGAAGTACTTGAAAAGTATTCAGAGATAGTTAAGAAGGATGTGCTGGAAGAATTCCTCAAGGAGAGGAGGTAGCTTCAAGGAATGAACTAGTGGTTGATGTATCAATCTTTATTGATAGACTTTTCGTCTATAACGAGAAACGTAGCCAGTGCTGATAAAATAATGGTTATAATAATGCAAGGAAATACAGAGCAGAAGCATACTACATCCATAACCCATACGACTACAATACCTTAATATCGATAATCAGCCAAAATTAGCATTTACTCAATATGTATGCTATAACCCTTATTGCACTCTAAAGATAATAATCACCATGTCAACATCCCACTGTGACGATTACAGACTCGTTGGATAGTGGTAGTACGGTAAGATTACCGAAAACGCCCAATAGCTGGGCATTCTGCTTAAACTCTCTGTAGAGAGGCAGCCTAATGAACCCCCACCCACACTAACATCTACGCTCACCTGTAATGGGTTCCTAAACCGCAACCCACCCTCTCGAGCTAACCCTAAGGATAGAAAGGCTTCAATAAGAACCCTATCCATTTTTGAGAGACTGTATTAATGTGTTATATCCTTAGCTCGGAGAGGTCCCTGACAACTGTAGTGTTAGTTAGCCTGCCACCTATATTCTTGAGGTCCTCAGCTCTAGTGAGCCCGGTTAAAACTAGAATGCTCCTAACACCATACCTCCTAGCCATCTCGACATCGGTATCGATCCTGTCCCCAATAACAACAACACCATCCCTAGGGGGGTTTCCGAGAGCTCTGAAGGCTAGATCCATAATCCAGCCGCCAGGCTTACCTGCATCGAAATCTATAGATCTCAACGTAGCCCTCTCTATGGCTGAAACAATAGCCCCCGCGCCGGGATCAACGCCGTCAGCTACAGGAATAACATGATCCAGGTTGGTGGCCACGAAAACAGCGCCATTTAGAATAGCTCTAACCGCAGCCCTAAGCTTGCCATATGTTAAGCCCCTATCCAAACCAACAACAACGGCATCAGCATATCTAGGGGCGTCGGAAGCAGTAACAACGGTGTGGCCGGCGAGAACAAGCTCCTCAACCAAACCCTCCTCGCCGACGGGATAAACCCTGCATTCGCCGAATTTCTCTGAAAGCCATTTGGCCGCGCTATAGCCGCTGTTGATGATCCTCGATTCATCAGCTTCAATACCCAGATGCCTGAGCCTAGCGCTATAAACTCTCCTACTCCTAGTAGAGTTGTTTGTTAGGAAAACAACATCGACACCAGACTCCATAGCCCTCCTTATAAACTCTATATTACTCTCTATAGGCTTGGACCCTAGCCAAACAACGCCATCAAGATCTATAATAGCGGCCTTAAACATTGCCGGAACCAAAGATAGTTAATGCCTGGAGAAACATAAAGTCTACTTCCTAACGATCCAGAGGAGTATAGAGACTATAACCAGATCAAGAACGCTTAGAGGCATCATATGGAGACCGACATCAGCGCCGTAGAACCTCGATAGGTTAAAGTAGATTATAGCACCAGCAATATTCTTGACGGCTATAAGAATCATAAGAACAACGAGAGCCATAGAGATACCAGACCTAATAACCATCCTGCTCCTGAAATACATAGAGGCAACCCACATAACCAAAGCACCACTAGCCAAAGCAAGCAGGATATCGATAAACCATATAGGCCCAATACTAGCCATCCCCACCACCACACGCCTCATCGAGAAGCCTATCCAAAACATCCCTCAAACTCAACGCCGTTCTAGAGGGGTAGTAGAGGGCACCATACCTGGAGCCCACCGGATTCTCAACTAGATGGTTCTCAACAAGTATCTTGAGGTGGTGCTCAACAGTCTTATAGTTTAGATTCAGCCTCTCAGCAATCTGATTCCTGTTCAGAGGCCTCTTCAAAAGCTCCCTCATAATCCTAGCCCTAGTAGCCCCACCCCTAGTACCAACAAAAACCCACCACCAAACCCTCTCGTACTCGGCGCCCAGCACGCATTTATCGTTATAGAGGACATTTCTAGTCATATAAATCAAAATATATTATCCAAAAGCTTAATAAAAATTAACATGAGGCGGGATAATATGAAAGTGAACAATGTAGATCTAGACAAAATAAGAAGTGTTGTAGAGAAGTGGAAAACAGACCAGACAGTACTTAAAAAGAAAATGGCCATAAAAGGAGAATGGAACCTCAAAGAAGGCCCACAATTCAGAATAAACCTGAAATACGAGAATGGGGAAACAACACTAAATATAGACTCGCCAAGCTTCATGGGTGGAGACGGCAAGGCACCAAGCCCCCTGCAGATATGCCTCTCAGGACTAGTCTCGTGCTTCGCTGGAACGCTGGCAAGTATAGCTGCAGAGAAGGGAGTAGAGCTGGAGAAGCTGGAGGTTGGGGCTGAAGCAACATACGATTTCTCGAAGACGTTCGGGCTAACAAACAATCCAATTGCCCAGGGAGTAACGTTCACGGTAGATGTCAAGGCCAAAAACGCTGATGAAAACAAGATAAGCGAGATCGTTAAAGAAGCCGAGGAGAGATGTCCAGCAATGTTCTGCTTGAAGAACCCGATACCTGTATCGGTAAATATAAATAGACTATAGCGAGATCCCTATACCCTTTATACTATTATCTTTTTTAAATCAATCAAAATAGACTACAGAAATTAAAAGCTATGAAAAGCTACCCCCCCCCCCGTGTGCCTGAAGAGCTGTTCTTCATTCTCCCAAGTATCTTTCTAATTACTAGATCTGCAGCCTTCTCGCCAGACAATATACTAAGTCCGTGATCTATAGATACGCTACTAGGAACCCTATAGTACTGAAGAATAGCTGTGCCAGCAACAATTAGCCCGGGAACAACCTCACGGGTGTATTCAACCAGGCTCTCGATCCCGCTAAGGCTCTTATCGATGCTTCTAAGCCTATGGAGCCCTCTAGACATAACTATTCTCGCCAACCTACCCTCAAAGCCTGACGCATCTATAATGTATCTGGAGTTGATCCTAATGATCTTCTCATCCAGACTCTCACCAGAAACCATATTGCTGGATTTAGGAACAGACCACCTTATAACGGCGCCTCTAACAACGTTGTCGGAGACTATAACGTCCTCTATAGAGGAGGCGTTAATAACCCTAGCACCCGAAACAATAGCTCTCTCAATAAGCCTAGCTATAACTAGAGGCGTATAGGTAACAACATACCCCTGCTCATCCTCCTGATACTGGATACCCAGCTCATCAAAAACCCTCTTAATACTCTTCTCAGAGCTCATAACCATGTTGAGATAACCAGAGACCCAGGCGTCTCCACCTAGATAGACGTTCCTATCTACAATAAGGACATCAACATCCCTAAGGGCAAGCCTATAGCCAGCCATGAGACCAGTTAAACCACCACCAACAATAAGAACATCAGTATCAAGTTCACCCTTGGTCTGAAGTTCAACCAGCTCCCTCAGAAAGTCCGAATAAGATATCATAACCATACCGCCTAATAATAGGAAGACTAAAAAGTATATTTATATTGCTGAAAACACATGTTCGTTATAAATAGATTTAAAATACATTTAACTAGAAGCCTAGGAACCCAAAATTTTTAAAACAGCATCAACGATCTTACTGCTGGAAACCATATACTCCCTCTCCAGAGGCTGGGCAAACGGCACCGGAAGATCGGGAGAAGTAACCCTAGCAATAGGGGCCTCAAGATAGTAGAATGCGCCCTCAACAACCCTCATAGCGATCTCCGAAGCGACACTACCACTCATAACATCGTCAGATACAACAACAAGCCTGCCAGTCTTCTTAACAGAGGACACGATAGTCTCAGTATCGAGGGGCACGAGCGTCCTGGGATCGATAACCTCAGCCTCAACCCTATGCCTCTCAGACAGAATCTCCGAAGCCCTCAGGGCGTCGTGGACAGCCCTAGAAACCGCTACGATAGTCACGTCAGAGCCCTTACGCTTGACATCCGCGACACCAAGTGGAGTGTAGTATTCGCCCTCTGGAACGGGGCCGGACTCCTTATAGAGGACCCCGGCCTCGATAAATAGCACGGGGTTATCATCCCTGATAGAGGATTTAATCAAGCCCTTCGCATCTGCGGGTGTTGATGGGAGAACAACCTTTAGGCCTGGGGCCTGGAAAAACCAGGATGGATAAAACTGGCTATGCTGGGAGCCGTGAACCCTGCCCAAGCTGTATTGGGTTCTAACGACCATAGGGATCTTGAGCTTGCCGCCACTCATAAACCTGGCCTTAGATGCCTGGGTAACCAGCTGGTCCAGAGCGATCTGTAGGAAGTCCATATACATGATCTCGGCAACAGGCCTTAAGCCAGCCATGGCGGCGCCGATAGCGACACCGACAATAGCGATCTCTGATATAGGCGTATCCAGCACCCTCTCAGGCCCGAACTCCTCTAGGAACCCAGCGGTAACCGTGTATACACCGCCCCAAACACCAACCTCCTCACCCAAAACGATGACGCTAGGATCCTTCCTCATCTCCTCCTTAATACCCTCCCTGATCGCTGCAGCATAGCTCATATTGACCGAGCCCATACAGGCCACCCCCTAGGCGTACACCAGCTTAAACAGCTCATCGAAATCCAGATACCTGCTCTTCTCAGCGAAATCGACAGCCTCATCAACCTCTTTCTTCACCCTACGATCGATCTCTTCAAGCTCCTCACCCTTGGCAAATCCATGATCGATCAACACCCTCCTAAACCTATCAACCGGATCCCTCCTCCTCCACTCCTCAACCTCCTCCCTAGAACGATACTTGGTTCCGGGATCATACACGCCATGCCCAACAAGCCTATAGGTTCTAGCCTCAATCAGGGAGGGACCACCACCAGATCTA
>JALXCO010000198.1 GCA_026990885.1 Desulfurococcales archaeon | reverse complement strand
ATATGTTGGGGCTCCTCGATCTGGACGCCGGATAATATAGCCTCAAGAATCTTGTCTGTTACATACCTGAACGGCTCCCTCACATCCAGAGTATCGCGGTTCAAACCCATAACACTCCCCGAACCGAAACCATTATATTCATTAGCATACGGTAGATTATAACTTAGCTACCCGACCCACATGGTCTATGGATCTTTCCGGCATCCACTATATATCTATGGATTCACCCATGCTTGGAGCATAAGCCTCCAACCCAAGCTCCTCCCTAATCCGGGAGACAAACCTATCGGCTGTATCACTGTCCGAGTGTATAACTATAACTCTCTCTAGATTCTTCACACTCCTAACTATCTCAAGCAGCCCAGAGACCCCGGCGTGGGATGAGAAATCAAACCACTCCACCCTAGCCACCACACGGGGTCCCTTATCCATGAAAGTCCCCTCCTCGAGAAGCATCCTCCCAGGCGTGTTTGGTGCTTGAAAGCTAACCAGGAACACCGCGGAGTTCTTGTCGCTCGCTAATCTCTTTATATAGTACAGCGAGGGACCCCCCTTAAGCATTCCCGCACTAGCCACTATCACCCCTGGCTCCCTCCACACCTTTCTCCTCTCGCTCCACCCTCTAACCGGCTGGAACGTCTCTATCGCTTTCTCTAGAAGATCTGATCTCCTGATACTTCTCTTGTCCTCAAGCATTATCTCCGTTATGGGCTTAATCATGCCGTCATATTTAACGTCCATGTATGGCACCTTCTCCGCTAGTAGGGCCAGGATCTCTTGGGCCCTCCCCAAGCTGAATGCCGGGACAAGCACTGTTCCGCCGTTCTCAACAACCTCCTTGATCGACTCGATGAACTGCCTCTCAACTTCTCCTCTATCTGGGTGGTCAAGGTCCCCGTATGTTCCCTCAATAATCAGCACATCTCCCTCAAGTCTGCCTGTGTCTGCTCCAGCCACCAGCCTGGTGTCTATGGTGTTTACGTCGCCTGTATATATGATCCTCTTTCTCCCTGTATCGACAGTAAAGATCATTGAGCCCGGTATATGGCCAGCATTGCTGGTTTCCACAGTGTATCTCTTATCGATCTCTATAGATGAATTGTATTTCAGTACAGCTACATTATCCAGAAAGGCATCAAGCTCAACATGCTCGAACGGCAGGTAGTATGATGATAGCTTTAGGAAGTCCTCAAGCATAACCTTCGATATCCTGTACGTCAGGTACGACGCATACGCCCTTGGCCTTGCCGATATATAGAGCATCGGTATAGCCCCTATATGATCCAGATGTGAGTGGCTAACTAGAAGAGCCTTTACTCTTGATGGAGGCACGACTAGAGGTAGCTGTGGTATGTCCCTCTCATCGAACGTTACCCCGTAGTCGAATAAAATATACTCCTCACCTATCTCTAGGGCAACCGCAGCTCTCCCTACCTCTCTCCCTGCACCAAGTATCTTTAGCTTCATAGCCAATGATGTGTACCCCTCTTTTTAAAAGCTTAATTTTTATATATTTCCAACACACACCCTTAAATGGTTGATTGGGTTTGTTTCCGTTCCCACGCGATCTCGATAGATACCTGAAGAGAATGGGTATAAAGACCGAGGAGCTTGAGGATGTTAAGTCGATAATAATCGAGCTACCCGATAGAGAGATAGTTATCGATAAAGCCCAGGTTGTTGTTGTTTCTATGAAGAACCAGAAGATATACCAGATCATTGTAGGCAGCGAGCGAGAGGTCCCCATAGGCGAGTCTAAGGAGAGCGTCGAGGTCTCAGAGGACGATGTTAGGTTTATCGTTGAGCAGACGGGCTTGAGCGAGGAGGAGGCTAGAAATCTTTTGATCGAGGCCAACGGCGATCTTGCAAGGGCGTTGATTCTCTATGAGGAGAGGAAGAAATAGCTTGCTTAGCCCCTCCTCGAATGCTTGGTAGATTATTCAAAAGCATATATTTTTGTTTTCCCTAAAATATTTGGGTGATCATAGTGGTTGAGAGAGTTAAAACCGGGATCCCAGGAATGGATGTGATACTCAACGGCGGCATACCAAAGAGAAACGTGGTCCTCCTATCCGGCGGCCCGGGGACAGGGAAAACCATTTTCGGCCAGCAGTTCATCTACTACGGCCTGAGGCATGGTGAGCCCGGTATGTATGTTGCGTTGGAGGAGCATCCTGTGCAGCTGAGGATAAACATGTCCCAGTTCGGCTGGGATGTTAGGAAGTATGAGGAGCAGGGCCTGTTTGCGATGGTTGATGCGTTTACTAGCGGTAGGGGTGAGGCCGCGAAGAGGGAGAGGTATGTTATCCAGGATACAGAGGACCTCGGCGAGCTCATAAGCATTATTAGGCAGGCGATAAACGATATAGGTGCCCAGAGGGCTGTGGTTGATTCGGTCTCGACTCTCTACCTTACTAAGCCGTCGGTGGCTAGAAACATCGTTATGCAGCTTAAGAGGGTTCTCTCTGGGCTTGGCGTTACGTCTATCCTTGTTTCCCAGGTGAGTGTTTCTGAGCGTGGTTTCGGGGGGCCGGGTGTTGAGCATGCTGCTGACGGGATCATTAGGCTGGATCTCGACGAGATCGATGGGGAGCTCAAAAGATCATTGATCGTCTGGAAGATGAGGGGTACAGCCCACTCGATGAGGAGGCACCCGTTCGAGATCACCAGCAAGGGTATCGAGGTGTTTCCGGATAAGGTTCTGAGGATAGGCAGGAGGTTTACGGTGGAGGAGATATAGGGTGTATAGGGCTTTATAAAAAATCCATACGGTGTATCTAGATACACTAGTTATTCTTGTTCTGACGCTACCCTGTTGATTAGTTGAGCAACATAAGTCGTTATCTTGGGTACTGTATCCACAGTTATATACTCGTTTGGGGCATGTGCCCTTCCGCCGTGGCCTGGCGCTGTCGCTATCATGGGGACCCCCAGCTTTCGTGTAAACAGGTATGATGGTGCCGATCCTGGTAGCATGGGGATTATATATGGCTTCATACCCATGTCCCGATACACCTGTTTAGATATCTCAACATACTTCGACTTTGGATCTGTTTTGCTCCATGTATAGCTGTCTAGAACATCGATCTCGACGAGCTCCTCTAGACCGAGCCTCTTAACCAGCTCCCTCAACCCCTCAACAACGTCTTCGGGCTCTATATTTGGCACTAGCCTGAAGTCCAGCCTCATGACTGCTTCTCCCGGAGTTATTGTTTTTGTTCCTGGCCCTGTATAGCCTGATGTGAACCCGTCTATATTTACTGTAGGCTTGAAGTACACTGCTAGATACCACTCATCGCTTCTCAACCTGGTTCTGTATATCCCGTAGAGCTCCATTAGATCCTCTCTCGGCATGGCCTCCTTAAGATCCTCGATATATTCTAGATCCTCTGTAGTTGGGGTTACAACCTTATCCTCCAGCCACGGTATCCTCGGACCCTCATGCGGGTTTATTAAGTGTGAAGCTATATAGGCTAGAATCGCGGCTGGATTATAGAGCCCCCTGCTGAAGCTGCTGTGGACATCGTATTTCGATACCTTGGATCTGAGCTCCAGAAACACTATACCCTTATTGCCAAGCACTATCGTTGGTTTACCATGCACCCGCTCGGATGGTATAGCGAAGTATGCTAGTTCAGCTCCCTTCAGCTCCTCCTCTTTATCATCAACGAATTTAGGCATTGATGGGCTTCCCAGCTCTTCCTCTCCCTCAAGGATTATTCTTACATCTAGCGGTATCTCCCCAAAGATCTTTTGGTACGCTTCAAGCCCCAGAAGGGTGCTCATCAGCGCCCCCTTAGTGTTGTATGCTCCCCTAGCGATGATTTTGTTGTCCACGATGTTGGCTTCGAACGGCGGGGAGACCCATTGATCTAGAGGCTCCACAGGCTGGACATCATACATGTTGTATATAAGAATCTTCCTTGATCCGCTCCCAACCCTCCCATAGACTATCGGGTGGCCTCCATACCTCAGCAGCGTTGCTTTCCCGCCCAGTCTCTCCTCGATCCACTGCTTAAGGTATGTGGCTGTCTCCTCGATCCCCTCCCCACTCCCTGAGATGCTTGGCATCCTAAGGAGTTTTCGGACCTCCTCTACGAGCATGTTTTTATTTTCTTCTACATAGCTACGTATCCTGGTGTATCTATCCTCGCCCATCGCGGGGGACCTCAAGGATTTCTTATATTTGATTGTAGGTGGATTAGTATTTAAAGATTTATTAAACATAAGATATATTCGGTTAAATATTTTGGATTCTGCACAGGTTAAGAAAATCAAGTCCGAGATCAGGAACTATATCTGGAGCCTGATGGAGGAATCGAACATAGCTCTATTCCCAAGACCAGTTTTCGGCAGGATACCCAATTTCGTTGGTGCAGACAAGGCCGCATCTATACTGGCGTCCATGGATATATTTAGGGAGGCTAAGGTGATCAAGGTCAATCCCGACTCCCCCCAGCACCCGGTTAGGTATCTAGCTATAAAGATGGGGAAGACTATAGTTATGCCCACACCGAAACTTAGGAGGGGTTTCCTGATTCTGTACCCAGACAAGGTGTCTAAGGGTATAGAGAGGTGGGCCACGAGTATCAAGGGGGCCCTTGTTGTTGGTGAGAGGGTGAGGATTGAGAGGATCCCTCAGATAGATCTTGTTGTTGTAGGCTCCGTTGCCGTATCTAGAGACGGCGCCAGAGTTGGTAAGGGTGGAGGGTATGCGGATCTTGAGTACGCCATACTAAGGGAGTTCAATAAGGTTTCTGAGTCTGTGCGCGTGGTTACTACTGTGCATGATGTTCAGGTTATAGATAGGCAGATACCTATGGAGCCCCACGATCTCCCTGTAGACTATATAGTTACCCCCTCAAAAGTTATCGAGACCGGTACCAGGTACAGTAAGCCCAGGGGCGTTATTTGGGATATAGTCTCTGATGAGATGATCGAGCTGATACCCCTTCTAGCTGAACTTAGGGATATTCGCCGACGCGGATCTTGAGTAGAGCTGTGGGCTTGCCTATAAAAACATATTTTAAGCTTAAACCTATATTTCCTGTAGTAGC
>JALXCO010000197.1 GCA_026990885.1 Desulfurococcales archaeon | reverse complement strand
TGAAGGACTATAACCCGCTTTCATACACACCTGTTCTTGTTGAGATCGTCAACAAGTACAAGCCCTGGGCATTCATATTCATGGCCGATGAGCTCGGAAGGGATCTAGCTCCAAGAGTAGCTTATAGGCTGAGAACAGGCCTCGCAACAGACAATATAGATTTCGAGGTCGAGGACTTTTTCCACGGGCTGCTAAAGGAAAAATTCAGCAACATACTTGCCCAGGTAAGGCCGGACTTCGCAACTAGGATAGCCAAGATATATACACCGAGGCACAGACCCCAAATAGCTTCATTGAGGCCAGGGTACTTTAAACCTTTAAAGGAGGATAAATCTAGAAGTGGGGAGATCATAAGGCACGAACCTAAAATCCCCAGCTACCACTCGAAAGTAAAGGTTCTATCGCTAGAGAAAGTAGTTGATAAAGGCGAGAAGCTGTCTGAGGCTGATTTCATAATAAGCCTAGGTCTCGGAATCCTTAGAGATGCCGAAGGCAATCCTGGAAGGCCCTTGGAGGTTGTTGAGTTGGCTAATAAGATAATAGATCTGGTAGAGAGAAAGCTGGGTATCAAGGCCGCTTTAGGGGCATCTAGAGCACTAATACATGCTGACGTTAGTGAGTTAAGGGATATTATAACTCCTGATCTTCAGATAGGGCAGACAGGGAGGACGGTATCACCTAAAGTTTACCTTGCTGTGGGCATTAGTGGGGCTATACAGCATAAGGTGGGTATGATGAGGTCAGATAATATAGTTGCTATAAATATAGATGAGAAAGCCCCTATATTCGAGATCGCCAACTATGGAATTATAGAGGATCTATATACAGCTCTACCAAAGCTATATGATGCTTTAAAAAGAAAGCTCGGGGGTGAGGAGTAATGGATAAGTATGATGTAATTGTGGTTGGGGCTGGTCTAGCTGGGTCTGCAGCATCATATTATCTAGCTAAAAAAGGCTATGATGTCCTGTTGGTTGAGAAGGCTAGGGTTCCTGGCCAGAGGAACGTTTCTGGTGGAGTGATCTATGGATCATATATTGATGGGTATGGTCTAATAGATCTGATACCCAACTTCGAAAAAGAGGCACCCCTTGAACGCAGGGTAAGCAGGTATAAGCTGGTAGTGCTGGAAGAGCCTAGAAGGAGTGATGGGGAATATAGATATAGGGTCGCTGAGTTCCCCGACGAGAGCTTTATTGGCAGAATTATACATGGAAACATAAATACTGGCCATGACTATACTGTTTTGAGATCTAAATTTGATCGCTGGTTCTCAATGAAAGTTGTTGAAGCAGGTGGAATGCTAGTTACGGGAGTCTCTGTAGAGGATCTTATTATAGAAAACGACAGGGTTGTAGGGGTCAGAACAAATAAAGAGGAGGCGTATGCCGACCTGGTTATAGACGCTAGCGGGGTTACCAGCACGCTGGTTATTAAGGCAGGATTAAGGGGTCCCCTAAAGCCCGACCAGGTTTATCATGGGGTTAAAATGATCTTCAAGATGGATCCCGGCGAGATAAATAGAAGATTTGGATTAAAAGACGATGAAGGAATCGCTATAGCGGTAATGGGAGACTTTCTGAAAGGAATGAGGGGAGGAGGGTTCATATACACAAACAAGGATACACTCTCTGTCGGGTTAGTGGTTAAGGTAGACTCAATGATTAGGTCTCTAGAAAGCAATATAAAGACTATAGGTAAACCCCTAGATGTTCTTGAGGAAATGATCAGCCACCCATACCTATCAAAACTCTTTGAGGATGCAGAGATTGTAGAGTATTCGGCCCATAATATACCGGTAAGCTATAGATGTCTCCTCGAGAAGCCTCTTACCTCAGGCTTCCTGGTTGCCGGCGACGCTCTCGGATCATTCGTTAAGCTGGGAGCCCTAATAGACGGTATGAGAAGAGCCATAGCTACAGGTATAATGGCCGCTAAAACATATGAGTATGCCAGGAAGCACGGTAGTTTTGATGAATCCACCTTAATGATCTATCTAGATCTCCTTGAGCCAATCTATAAAGATGTATATAGATACAAAATCAACAGCTACCTAACCGAAGGCTGGCTGGCATATGGTTTAGGATCTAAGATAGCTCTAAAAGTCTTTGGTAAGGAGTTCACAGCAAGGAGCTATAAGAAGGTGAATGATATAGACGCTATACAGAAGATCCAGAATCTAACAGGGAAGCTTGAATACGACGAAGACAAGATATATTCCCACATCAAGGTCAATTACGAGCTAGCCAATATCGATCCTAAAAAGCTTTGGGTACCTGCATGTCCAGTCAACTGCTACACTATAGTTGTTGAAGGGAAGGGTGTTTTCGCGTCGTTTAAAGATCTATATAGATTCAACCTCATGAAGCTTAAAAGATCGGGATCATACGATAAAGAGAATATGGAAGAGCTGGCGTTGAGGGAGACGTGGAGCGATATAGCTAACGCACAGCTGAGATTCGATCATGTCGCATGTGTTGCATGTGGAACCTGCTGGGTTATCGGGCCGCCAAACGTTATACAGTTTGGGCATGAGAGGGAGGGTCATGGAGTCAAGTTCAAGTATGGGTAGGATAGGAATAGATAAAAATAAATCATATTTTAATCGTCTCAATATTATTTATTCTGCAGAAGTATTCTAGATATCTAGTTATATCCCCATACACAACAACTATATGGTTTCCAAGCGATTTGTTTAGGAGCTCCATCGCGTCTCCATCGACCTTTACCAGTATCTGGGTTCTGCATAGATCATCTCTACCTATCATGCCATTAACTATTGTTCCTGTCCCAAACATCATTTTATCTAGATCTTTACCACCTATCCTGGCAAACGTAACCTTCTCTCCATCCTTAAGCTTGCCCCTGATAGCCACTGTTCTGTCGGTTTCGTAGTATGATAGGATCTCTGACTTGGATTTATCGATCATTTTAGTCGGAACCGTGCAGTGGGAGAATATTACAGTGTTGTCTTCTCTATTGATCTGCGTTAGGTTAGCCATGAAGGATACCTTTCCAGTCAAGTAGTATATTATGAGTTTAGTTATCACAGCATCATGCTCACCCTCATAGTCAGATGGATAGCCGTCATCGCTCATTAGGGCAACACCTAGGTATGGTCCCCAATCCCTGAGGCTCTCATCAAGCATGTCTCTGGCTTCAACTGCGAGAGAGTGTAGATTATATTTCCTCGCTATCTCCTTCATAGCTAGATAGAGCCTAACCGCTTTATCAAGGTCCTCATCGCTTCTATTCACCCTGCCAAACTCGCTCTTAAGCTTGCTAACTATATCCGCAACGCTATCTCTGCTTATTGATTTCGCTAGATTAAGCATCTCCTCCCACGGCACCCTAACCAGCTCTAGACCCAATCTCTCCTTAAGTATTTTCTCGTCTCTCCTAATCAGGATCCAATGCTCATGATCACCTATATGCCCGAATCTGGATTCCTTAAGCATTTTGGATGCTTTAACAGCCTTTATGAAGGGTTCCAGCTTGTTTTTCACTTCGGATAACGTGCCGTATTCTACAGCTACATCCATGCCCATATATCTCAATGCTGCTATAGCCTCTCTAACAGAAGCCAGGGAGTTGTGTGTGGGCATAGCATATATGAGAGCTGGCTTCCTTGAGTTTGATACGACATTAAGGATCATTCTATCGGTGCCTCCGCTCCAGACGAACACGATTAGATAGTCTATCTCGCTAGAGATCTCTCTACCCAGCTTCTCGGCATCTTTATAGCTGGTTACTATAGGGTAGAATTTGAGCAGATCGCTATAATCGCTCAGTGTTTTCTTAACATGATCGTATGTTTCTCTAGCAAACCTCTTCTGTATATCTGAAACGGCGGATGCTACAGTCACAAACCCTATAGAGGTCAAGATGCACCACCAAACCTATATTATCTATATCAAGTAATATTCTTCATAATACTGAGATATATAGGGCTAGGCCTTGGGCTACATATCGCTTACATCCAGATCTAATGTACTGATACTTCAGCTATCTAGACCAGAGAAGCTAAACGCTATAAATAGGGGCATGTGGATTGAGATCAAAGAGGCTATAGATAGGGTATGCATGGATGAGGATAGCTATCTAGGTATAGTTATAACTGGCTCGGGGAGAGCATTCAGCTCCGGGGATGATATCTATGATATGTATAGCTTAAAGGACTATAGTGACTCCAAGGAGTTTTTTAGCCGTATCTACTCTGTATTTAGGTCTATAGCTCTATGCATCAAGCCGATTGTTGCTGCAGTTAATGGCTTAGCTGTTGGTGGCGGGGCGGAGCTTCTGCTGATTGTTGATTCCGCTGTAGCAATTAAAGATGCATGGTTTAGTTTTCCTGAAGGACTTATAGGTTTGATTCCTCCCGTACTAGCTACTATTGGGGTGAGCCAATTCGGGTTTAGGAGGGCTAGATATCTAGCTTTAACTGGTAGAAGAATTACTGCTATGGAAGCCAGAGACCTTGGCCTAATCGATGTTATTGTGGATGATAGATCCATGCTTATAGATAAAGCCATAGAGATTGTGTATGAGATATCTAAAATACCTGCAAGTGCTCGCAGAGAGATCAAGAGGCTAACCGTATTGGGTTATCTAGATCTATTAGAGAAGTCGATAGATTCATTAGCGAAACTAGCGGTTGAGAGAGACGCCAAGAATCTAATGAAGAGATTTATTGAGTCATGAACGGGCTCTGGTTACAGCTCCTTCATCAGCCTGCGATACCAGTGATGCGTATTTAGATAGGAGACCCTCCCTATATCTTGGCTCTATAGGTCTCCATCTCTTCAGCCTCTCCGAGATCTCTTGCTCAGGTACTAGAATATCCAGCTTTCTGGACGGTATATCTATAAGTATCTCATCATAGTCCTCAACAACAGCTATGGGGCCGCCCACAAAGGCCTCTGGAGCTACATGACCGATCATGAGGCCCTTAGTTGCGCCACTAAATCTCCCATCAGTAACCAACGCTACATTGTTTAGGCCTGAGCCCACGATTGCTGATGTAACCCTAAGCATTTCCGGCATTCCAGGACCTCCTTTAGGGCCTTCGTAA
>JALXCO010000196.1 GCA_026990885.1 Desulfurococcales archaeon | reverse complement strand
GGAGAGCTTAACATTCCACCTATACATAGGCTTGGCCGCTTCAGCTGTCACGGTTCTTGTTTCAGTGACTGTTTTTGTCTCGGTAACTGTTACTGTTTCAGCGCCTGGAGCTGGTGCTGCTGGCTGTTGCTGAGCTTGCTGTGGAAACACGAAGAACCCTATGCCTAGCCCGATCAGTATACCGATAATCAGGAATGGGGCCCCAAATTTTGCTGCTGCAGACACTATGATCACCAATACTATTTATATTAATTAATTAAAAATAATCAAAGAGTAAAAAATTGGTAAATATGTTTAAATTAATTAAACTTAGTTTAGAATAGGCTTGTTGTTGCCGGGGGTCTCCACTTGAGAATTATATTCTCCACCCTCTCAGAAATCTTAATCAAGCTGTAGCCGAGTATCATAAGGAGTATAAGTATAGCGAAGACACCCGACGTATCGAAGTATCCAGAGAGTATCAGCATTCTGTAGCCTAGCCCCCTCGTTGAACCCACGAACTCGCCTATAACAGCACCAATCAAAGCGAAACTAGTGCTGGCTTTAAATGCCGCAAACACCCATGAGAGTATAGATGGGATCACTATATACCTCATTATCTGGACACGGGACGCCCCCATAACCCTAGCTATCTTAAGGAGCTCTGGATTAATGCTCCTGATACCATTTAGCGTGTTGAAGAAGGCTATAAAGAACACAATTGAAAACGCAACCATAACCTTGGAGAGGAGCCCAAACCCGAACCATATAACAAGTATAGGGGCTATAGCGGGCCTCGGCAGTGCGTTTATGGCTAGTATAATAGGCTCAACAGATTTGGCGAACAGCCTGAAATGGCTAAAGATAATTCCAAAGGCGACACCGCCAAATATGCCGAGGAACAACCCCAGTATGGTTGACTGCATCGTGAATATCAGGTCCTCCCTGAAGAGATCGCTCAATATGTATTCGTAGAGCTTTACAGCTATGAGGGATGGCTTACCTATGATCAGGCTGGATATATATCTATCAGCGCTATACTCCCATAGTGCAACTAAAACAGCGATAATCAGTATTCTTAACCCGTTAACCACTAAAGCTTCTCTAGCCCTGCTCACCCGCAATCACCTCACTAGCTAGACTGCTCCAGAGCTCGCTTCTAATATCCTCAAACTCCCTCGAGGATCTCAACTTGAAGGGGTCCCGGGGATACGGGAAATCTATCTTCTTAATCATCTTGATTCTACCCGGCCTCTTGCTCATAACAGCCACCTTAGTACCTATAGTGATCGCCTCATCAAGGTCATGCGTAATAAATATAACGGTCTTTCTAGTCTCCGCAATAATTCTTGTGAGATGCTCCTGAAGAGCTACACGGGTCAGGGCGTCCAGCGCACCGAAAGGCTCATCCATAACCAGTATTTTGGGATCGGTGACTAGAGCCCTAACCAGCTGGGCTCTCTGCCTCATACCTCCAGACAGCTGGTGTGGGTAGGCGTTCTCGAACCCCTGAAGCCCGACGAGACCCAAAAGATATTTGGCCCTATCCATATGTTCGGGGTCGGTCATGCCCCTTATCTGTAGAGGGAGGATCACGTTATCCATCAATGTTCTCCATGGGAGAAGCGTATCAACCTGGGACACGTACCCAACACCCACATCCCTATATATCTTTTCAACAAGACTCTTTCTATCCTTAATAATATCGATCCCGGAAACAACAATACTGCCACTAACACTAGCTTCGGGAGGTATCACACCCAGAATCATGTTGGCCAGGGTGGTTTTCCCACAGCCAGAGGGGCCTATGAGGCTAACCACATCGCCTTCCTCTATATCGAGATCAACACTATCCAGGGCTTTAACGCCATTGCCATAGACGACGCTTAAACTCCTAACGCTAATTATAGCCATTCTATATACACCCCCTCCTCCTCAAATAATTGATCAAGCCTCCACTCCTAAGAATCTCAACAGCGATAGCCGGTAGACGCCTACACGCCACCCTAGACCCCGTTGCCGTGTTCTCCACAGTGTAGGATTCAAGATCTATTAAAGCAACATCACCCTCCCTAAACATCTTCGAAACACCAGGACACTCAAGGGCCGGAAGACCATAGTTGATGCTGTTCCTCAGAAAAACCCCAAAGATAGATTCAGCGGCAACAGCAGAGATCCCGACCATCTTCAGAATCAGAGAGGCGGGCCTGCTTGAGCCAATCCCGAAGTTTCTGCCGGCAACAAGGATGTCTCCTGGACTAACCATAGAGCTCCAGCCAGGCCTTATGCTCTCCATACATGCCTTGATCTTTACGTGATCGGGCTCGGTAAAGACTCTAGCCGGAAATATTGTGTCTGTGTCGATATTATCTCCAAAAACCCAAACCCTCCCCTTGAGCTTCATGGCGCATCACCTAAAAGATCTCTTGGATCAGTAATAGCACCAGTAACAGCGGATGAAGCCACAGTAGCTGGCGAGGCCAGATAGATCCTTGCGTTAGGACTCCCCATCCTACCCCTAAAGTTCCTAGTGGATGAAGAAACCACGGTCTCGCCATCACCAACAACACCGAGATGCCCGCCGAAGCAGGCACCACAGCTGGGGTTGGTCACTATTGCCCCCGAGGAGACGAGGACATCTATCAGGCCGTCCCTTAGAGATCTCATATACACCTCCCTTGAGGCTGGAGTAACTATCAATCTAACACCCTCCTTAACCTTTCTGCCCTTCAAGATCTTTGCGGCAGCAGCAAGATCCTCGTAAGTTGCGCCGGCACAGCTACCAATATAGGCCACATCTATACTCTCACCAGCGACGTCCCTAACGCTCTTAACGTTGCCAACAACCCCGTGGGGCACAGCGATCATAGGCTCCACATCACCCAGATCAATAGCCACCTTATCATAGTAGTCATCAGACAAGCCATCAGGGTAGACAGGTCTATAGCCATCAAGCGAGTAATCCCCAAAAAACCCCTCTAGAACTTCATCAGGCTCAAAAACAGCAAACTCAACATTGAGCTCTGTAAACATAGCTGAGATATTCCCTCTGGAATCAATGCTCAGGCCAGCCAAGCCCGAGCCACCTAGCTCAACACCCTTACCAATCAAGCTGCCAACCTCGCGAGCTATATGGAAGAATATATCCTTCGCCATCGATGGCCAGCTGAGCTTACCTAGAAGATCTATTCTGAGGACCTCAGGCACCTGAAACCATGTTCTCCCAGAGCAAGTTATAGATATTAGCTCGAGAGCACCCACACCCCTCCCCAGCGCGTTCATAGCGCCAGCCTCGGTTGTGTGGCTGTCGCTTGATACAATGATCATTCCTGGCTTAAGGATTCTTTTCTCTCTAACGATCACGTGGGAGATCCCATCGCCATAGTAGATTTCGTTGATTCCAAGATCTTTAAATGCCTTGGCCAGAACCCTATGGCCATCGGCGATCTCTTTGCTGGGGGGAGGTATATAGTGATCAAAAACAGCTATCATCCTAGCGCTCTGAGCCCTCTTCTTCAGCCTGTTATTTAGGATCTCAGGAAAAACGAATTCATAGTCTAGCCTCATAACAAGATCCACATTAACCTCCACAGTATCCCCAGGATCAACAGACGAGCCCCCATCGACAGCGTGGCTTTTAAGGATCTTCTGGATAATGTTCATGCCTTTCCACCTATGAGATCCTTAGCTAGAGACTTAAACTCCTCAATACTAAGGGGTTTCCCACTAGAAAAAACATATTCCTTCACCTTGTCTAAAAGATCATCTATAGAGACCCCAGACACCTCTAACCCAAGCTCCCTGAGAAGAAGCTCAAGAGATCTCTTACCGATCAGATGAGTAACTAGAATTTTCCTCTCACCACCCAGCAGCTTTGGATCGAACGCCTCAAAGGACTCAGGATCCTGAAGAACAGACCTTATATGGAGATCAGTTGTATGAGCAAAAGAATTATCACCAACAACAGGCTTCCCAGGTGAAACACGGAACCCAATCAGCTCAAGGATACTCCTAACAGTAGGGATAACCCGATCAAGAACCAAACCAGTTTTAAAGCTCCCATCCACAAGCTGTACAGCAGCCAACTCCTCAAGGGGGGTGTTGCCAACCCTCTCCCCAACACCACCTACTGTTGTCTGGATCTCGTCCACACCACTCTCAATAGCAACAATAGCATTGCCCGTAGCTAGTCCAACATCATTATGTAGATGAACCCCCACCCCCACGTTGGCATGATCCCTCACAGCCTTCACCTTATCCCTAATGATCTTTGGCGTAGCACAGCCAACGGTATCGGCTATAACCACCCTGTAGGCGCCACCCTCAGCCGCTTTCCTGCTCAACCTACCAATCCATAGGTTATCGGACCTTGTTGCATCCATCAAGCTAACCTCAACCTCCAGACCTAGGCTCCTAGCGTATTCGGTAGCCTTCCCAAGCATCTCCTCAACATACTCAAGTGTTTTTCCAGGCATCAGATACTTAATCTGTTTAGTGCTTGACGGGGCAAAAATATTGATCTTCCTACATCCGGTTTCGGCAACAAGATCGATATCCCTACCAACAGCTCTCCCAAAACCAACAATTCTAGAAGGATCGAAACTCTCAGCCAGATACTTAATCACCCTATAGTCGATACCGCTAGCAGCAGGAAAACCCGCCTCAACCTCGTCTACACCGAGATCAAGAAGCATCTCAGCGATCCTTACCTTCTTACCGTAGTCCATAACCACGCCTGGAGTCTGATCGCCCTCCCTAAGGGTGGTGTCATGTACAGCTATATACCTCATAATCAACCCATCAATAGTCGGGAAATAAAAGTAATAATCATTTAAATAATACGAATATAATTGTAGCAATTAAATTATTTAATTCCACCATGGCACACTGAGCAAGATCCATGTGCAGATCTAAAATAGCCAGGCAATCAGGATAGCTAGAATAGGAGGGACCCCCAAAGGGTCGAGGTCCCCCACAATCCCAAGCTGCTGCAGGTGAAGCCCGGCAAGTATTTATATCTTTCGAATAAGAGAAAAATGGATGGGCATACAGACTTATGCAGCAGAACATCTTTGATGCAATAGTTATCGGTGGT
>JALXCO010000195.1 GCA_026990885.1 Desulfurococcales archaeon | reverse complement strand
ACCCATACTTTGAGACGCGCCAAACCCACTTAATGAGTCGCCTTCGACAACCTCTACAACACCTGTAGATCCATCAACAATAACTGTTTCGCCTGAAACCAGATGCTTAGTTATATCCTTCACACCCACGACTGCGGGAATGCCAAGCTCTCTAGATGTAATAGCCGCATGGCTAGTCATGCCTCCTTTCTCAGTGACTATTGCGGACGCCTTTCTCATTATAGGCACCCAGTCAGGGTCGGTCATTAAAGTCACCAGTACGTCACCTTCACGGAAATCTACGTTGCCAGCATCAGCTATAGATTTAAGAATAACAGCTCTACCGATCGCTCTACCAGGGGATGCTGGCACTCCTTTAAATACTCTCTTCTCCTTATTCTGTGTTGAATCAGCATTGTTTTTGCCTCTATCGTTTTTATCTTTAGAGCCCCACACAGTTTCGGGCCTTACTTGAAGAACATATATGTTTCCATTATTATCGATGGCCCATTCAACATCAACACTGTAACCCAGTTTCTGCTCCAGTTTAAGGGCTAGCCTGGCTATAGCTGTTATTTCATCATCGGTTAGGCTTGGAGCTTTAGCTACTTTGTCTTCAAGATCAATTACCTTATTCGAGTTCGATGAATAGTCAAACACCATCATTTTATCTTTATGAGATATAAACCTGTCTTGAATCTTGAAGTCCTTCTTGCTAACAACAAACCTATCTGGCGTTACCTCACCCCTTACGGCTAGTTCTCCCAAGCCCCAAATACTTTCTATAACTATAACTGATCGATCACCGTTAATGGGGTTAAGGCTGAAAACAACGCCAGAGGTTCTAGCATCAACCATCTTTTGAATAATTACCGCAATTTCCTCATCGAAATCTATACCCTTCTCCACTCTATAGACTATAGCTCTAGGATTATAGATAGATGCCCAAACCTTCTTTATCTTATCGATAACCTCTCTGGAACCTATAACATTTAAATAGGAATCATGCTGACCAGCAAATGAAGCGTCCTTAGCGTCTTCACTTATGGCTGATGATCTTACAGCAACCCTACATTCACTTTTGCCGCATAGCTCTCTATAGCTGGTGACTATCAGATCCTCAAGATCGCTTGAAATACTGGAATTAACTATGATCTCTTTGATCGAAGATGATATCTTATCTATATATTCTACCTTATCTATTAAATCCCGATCTATGCTTTTCAGTATTTGATCGATTTTCGACTTAATCCTATTATGCTCTAGAAAATATCGAAAAGCTACTGAGGTAATGATAAATGCTTGAGGTGTATCAAGCCCTAAATTAACTATTTCAAACAGTCCTATTCCTTTACCTCCTACTATATTCTTTAGGTTCTTTATATCGGGGGTTTTATCAACAAATATTACTAGAGGTTCTTTCTTATTTTCCATCTAATCTACCCTATCTTTATTATGTTAAATAGGTATAAAAAGTGTAATCATTATACCTATTATAACAATTATAATGACCCAGATCCAGAATTGAGCTAGGTAATTAACGGTTACATATTTAAGGTATTTCACAATACAACCAAATTATATAGGGTTAATTAATGGCTATCGCAAATAAATGGAACAGCAAGGATGAGAAAGGAGGTTTTTTAAATATATTTAATAGAAATACTACACACACATGGGATCATAGATCCAAAACACAGGTACTAATGATACTACATAGACTCAAGACAATGTCAACAAAAATAAATGCATATATCGACGCACTTTCAGAAAGGGACAAAGCATTATTTGACAAGCTGGTTAACCTAATATCTATTGGCGACAAAACGAGGGCGAATATTGTTGCTAACGAAATAGCCCAGATAAGAAGTATTATACGGCATTTAACGGCCCTCCAGTACATAGTGGATAACATACAGCTTAGACTAGAGACCATATTATTGATGGGTGAATCAATAACCTCGCTAATTCCTATAGTTGGGATAGTTAAAGACCTAAAGACCGTCATAAAAGGAATACTGCCGGGATTCGATATAGAGCTCCAAATAATCGAGGACTCAATAAGACAGGCAATAACCGATTCAGGCGAGATAACCCCTGCAGAATTTGCTAACGCTACCAAAGCTGCAAGCAGCGAAGCAAAGAAGATACTCGATGAAGCATATGCGGTTGCTGATCAGAAGCTTAAAAACGAGTTTAATAAACTAGAAAATGTCTAGTATTAGGGGTTTCTAAAATTTATAGTCCTCCAGAAAATTCTATAACCGCACCTGACACATAGTCTATATCTGATGATATTAAAAGATCTATAAATCTAGCTAGTTCAACAACCTTTCCAGGTCTTTTTAATGGTACAGTATCTATAATATTCCTGTACAGGTCAGGATCCAGGGTATCTTTTTCGATCCATGAAGGAGCAATAGTTATAACTCTAACATTCTTGGGCGCCATATACTCAGCTAACTGTCTAGTCACAGCCACAACACCAGCCTTCGACGCCACGTAGGGGATGGAGGGATTCAATCCTTTATAGATCCTGTATCCCCTAACGCCACTCAAACAAGATAAAACTATAACTGAACCTCCATAGCTCAATAGATCATAAAGCTTTATAATAGTTTGAATTGGAGCTATAAGATTGGAGTTTATGGATTCAATCCATCTGCTGTAATCCAGCCTGTTTGGGGCTGAATCATCCCATATTCCTAGAGCACTTATCACAACGTTAATTGAATCTGTGCATTTAGATAGCTGATATATAATATTGTCTATATCTAGATCACTAGCTATGGATCTTGATACCAAACATACGCTCTCCTGTAGATTAAGGGATCTAGCTATCTTAACCAGCTTCTCTCTGTTTCTCCCATGAAGTATAAGGCTATAGCCTTTTTCGGCAAAATACTTAGCCAGCTCTGAACCTATAAACCCTGTCGATCCCAAAATAAATATCTTCTCTACCACCGAAAACACCTCTCTATGCTGTTTGGACCTAAATATTACCGTGTTTTATCGATCAATATATTCTACAGGGATTTTTATATGTGGCAACAGTGTGTTTAATATAAATACTGATTTTAATTTAATTTATATTGGGTTAGCTAAGATGAGTGTAAGAAGAAAAAAGAAGGAGGGTCCTGGACCGGCAAGCGCTGCGGGCCTCATATCATTTTATAAGGATGTAGAGCCAAAAATACTAGTTAAGCCACCAGTAATAATATTTATAACCCTAGGCTTCATAATGGGAATACTGATTCTAGGGCTACTAGTAAAACCCTTCTAGACATACCTCCATAAATATTTTCTATATTACTATCACGATCCAAGCTAGATGCAAGAGCCAAAACCAAGAATTATGTGTGTGCACCTATATGGAAAGCAAAAACAATATTGAAGAGATAGTTAAATCATTTATGGATAATTTTAGATCTAATAAAGTGATCGAGGCACTTAAGACAATCACGAAACTCATACCACCTGGAGAAGACTATGGCATTGTTCTAGGAGAAAGTAGCAATCTGAAATACCTCTTAGATAGGGAAGGTGTAGTTGTATCATCCATGAGGCTCGAGGAGGGTTTACCCTTTATTATATCTACACATAGGAGAATACGTTGGGAGCTTATACCTAGATGGATCATTGATGATCTGGATCCTTGCAACTTATTAACACAATTGATAAAAATCAACCTAGAATGGCTCAACATAAGCAAAGGACTAAAGCATAAACATATAGAAGTAGCCGAAAAACTAGTCAGCCTGGACACATCAAAAATATGTAGCACATAGGGGTAGATAGGTAAAGCTAGATATGTGCAAAATAATAGCGATATCAGGGACCCCCGGAACAGGTAAAACAAGCGTAGCCCATAAACTAGCCGAAAATATTGGGGCAGAAGCAGTCATAGATCTTTCAAAACTAGCTATCGAGAAAGGCTTCTACATAGACTTTGATAGAGAACGCAACACATATATAGTTGATGAAGACTCGATAAGAAGCCACATATATAAAATCTGTAGAGATAAGGATAAAGTAATCGTTGTCCATGGCCATTTCTCTGAGATAGTTCCTGAAGAGCTGCTTGAAAAATTATTCATATTGAGATTGGATCCCGTCAAGCTGATAGAGAGACTAGCTAAAAGATGCTGGAGCAAAGAGAAGATTCTCGAAAATATCGAGTCCGAGATCCTTGGAATATGCACATATAACGCTATCAATGAGATAAAGAACAAAAACATAATATGCGAGATAGATATAAGCGGCCTAGATATAGACAGCATCGTTAATAAAATGATCAATTTACTAAAGAACAAAAACCATAACTGTAGCAACCAGGTTGACTGGATCAGTAAACTAGACGAGCTTGATATACATTACCTTAATAAATTAATAGAAGATAAACTAGAGGAATTCTGCAGCAGAAGATAAAAAATCTAATCTATCTTACTCTTCCTTCTCTTCTTCTTTTCCAGACTCCTTGCCCGATTTCTCTTCGGATTTAGATCTTGCTGCAGCAATCATGTCGTCTATCCTTAATATCAGTGTAGCGGCCTCTGTACCAGCTTTAATAGCGTTAGCCTTTATACTAACGGGTTCAATTACTCCCAGCTCCTTGGTGTTCGTTAATACACCCTTGTACACATCTACACCATACCATTTCTCTCCCTCACTATGCTTGGCTCGAAGCTTCATTATGTTCTCTACGGAATCCAAGCCTGCATTCTCTATTAAGGTCACTGCTATCCCCTCCAAGCTCTTGGCGAATGCCTCTACAGCTAACGATTCCTTGCCTCCAACTTTAGTAGCGTACTCCTTCAGATACATAGATAGCTCTATCTCCGTTGCTCCACCACCATAAACAACTTTACCGTCTCTAATAGCGTCGGCAACAGCGCTCATTGCGTCTCTCATAGATCTCTCAGCCTCATCAACCAGCCTCTCAAACCCTGCCCTAAGAAGGATACTTATACTCTTGGGGTTCTCGGTGCCCTCGATAAACACCATCTTATCTTCGCCAACCTTCCTCTCCTCGACCAGCTCCGCATATCCAAGATCTTTTTCGCTGAGATCCTCAATATTGCTGACTATTCTTCCTCCTGTTGCTCTCTCCAGCTTCTCCATATCGCTCCTCTTAACCCTCCTAACAGCTAGAATACCCTTCTTAGCAAGGAAATGCTGAGCAACATCAT
>JALXCO010000194.1 GCA_026990885.1 Desulfurococcales archaeon | reverse complement strand
AAAGCTGTTTGTGTTTGGGGACCTCGAGACTGCTATGGCTGCATCATCTATATGCCTTAGCCTGTTTCTGGATCCTCTATATATCCTCTCACTCAACAGGTAGAGTATAGTATTCTGTAAGCCGTATTTGTTGGCGGCGCTATGTATTGTGTCGAGGAGTATGTTTGCCGCGGTTAGTGATGGGATAACTATTATCTTTACGCGCTCACTATCCTGCCTGAGGAAATACTTGAGGTCCTCTACCCTATCCTTATCGGGCTCCAGCTTATATACCTTATACTGATCTATATTCACATGCATGCACCAGGGGCCACCTAAATCTATATGTGTGGAGCTCACTACAGCTATATTTGCTCGGGGTCTTGAAGATCTACATATAATCTCGATTAACGCCTCTGTATTCTCTGTGTTTGGGTGTAGCGATTCTATGCCGTATTTCCTTAGGAGGCTCCAGCTACCTGAACCCGTCGAAAAGAATAGTGTGCCGCGGCTATATAGATCAAGGATCCTTGATCTCAAGCCTCCACGGCTGAAAACTATATTGATCGCTGACTTGCTAGTGAACCCCATGAAGCCGTAGCGTTTGAGGTCCCGGCTCTCCAGCCTAGCTATCTCCCTCTCTATAGCTTTGGGCTTTATGATCTCATATACCCTATACTCAACCATGTCTGCGGCTGAAGGGTGTAGCAATTCTTTAAGAGTGCCGATCCATCTATCAGCCGTTAGCCTGGTGGATAGGAAAGCTATAGATAATACAGCTCTATCTCCAGCCATGCCTACAGATCACTTACGCTATCCCGATATATCCTTCTGAGCCTATCTATTATCTCGTTATCGAGCTTTTTCAGTCTGGATGACTCGGCGTACTCGGCTAGCTCATCGACGCTTGTGGCTATAACTATTACAGATGATGCATTTATGGAGTCGAGGATAAATCTCACAGCGATCTGTCCCGGGGTCCCCTCCACATCCCTTATAGCGTCGAGAACCTTGCTGTAGACCTTGAAGGCCCACTCATACCACTTTCTATCCCTTAAAGATCTATGATCCTTAAGCCTATCAATATCACCCAGAGATAATCTACCGCTCAATACACCTCCAGCGTGGGGGACCCGGGCTAGAATACCTATATCCTTATCCATACATATAGACGCTATGCTGTATCCCGGCTCCTGCTCAAGTATATTATATACGAACTGCATCGTCTCAACCTCGCTATACTCCGACGCCTTCACCGCCTCCCTATACACATCTGTCTCCGGACCCAGAGCCACACCAACATGATCTATGAGCCCCTCATCAACTAGTCTTCTTAATGTACTAAAGATCTCTGGATTGGATAAAGCCTCTAGTGTTGGATTATGTATCTGGAGTATATCGATCGGCTTCTTCCCCAGCCTCTCTACAGATCTCCTAACAGCATACTCTATATACCTAGGATCGAAATTCCTGACCGGCTTACCCGGCTTGCCGCTATAGAAGTCGTAGCCTACCTTAGTAGCAACCACTATGTCTTCAAGATCATTGCCGAAGGCCTCCCTCAATATCGTTTCACCTAACCCGAAGCCGTACATATCAGCTGTATCATAGAGGTTTATGCCTAGATCAAAGGACCTCCTAAGCAGATCTATAGCTCTATCCCTACCCAACTCCCCATAGAGACCGGTTACGCTATATACACCGAAACCAATCTCTGAAACCTTTATTCCGGTTCTACCTAGTCTCCTGTACCTCACTTTTCGACACCCGGCTTCGTTGCATGGGTTTTCCGGCTCTATTCGAAACTATGGATCCCTGGCTTAAGGTTAGCTGTGCTGTACAGGATCATGTATCTAGCACCCCCAAGCCTGTTGGAGGCTTTCCTAGCTATAGCCTCTATCTTCTCTCTGCTGTCGGCGTGGGCCATGAAATATACCGGGTAGCTCCACTCGCCATGTATGGCGACCCTATAGACAACATGGGTTGCTTCAGGGACCTCCATAGCTATTGTTCTACATGCATCTTCGCCAGCCTCTATAACCACCATCCCGTCGTTGTCTATACCGAACGATTTCCCGTCTAGCGTGGCCCCGTAGTTCCTTATAACCCTCTTCCTGTAGAGCTCCCTTAACATATCTACAAGCTCGCCCTCTCTATACCCGTATTTCTCCGCAACGTCTTTGAATGGCCTCTCCACTATAGGTATCCACTTAGATAGCTCCGAAAACGGCTCTCTAGGTAGGCCTAGATCGCTGAATGTCGGGACGTTCTCAGGGAGTATCTCTGGCTCGGCCCACGAGGTCCCGTTAATTATGTCGAACTTAACCGATAGCTTGTATGTTCGTTTGCCTAGAAGAACTATATAGTCCTCGACACCTGTGGCTCTAGCTATCTTGGCCACATCCTCCAGCAGCTGCTCGGTTGTTTTCCTCTTTATCACGAACCATACATTGTAGATTGGGTGTGTCCTCATATAGTTGTGTGTTACGTTCGTGTCCTTGATCAATATGTCCCTCAGCTTGTTTATCGATCCTGAAGGCGTTCTAAACGCTACTAGGGCGGCAACCTTGCCTGTAGCCTTGTAGTTTATGTTGAACCCTATCCTCTTGATAGCCATTCTAGATCTGTATTTCATAACTATGCTCTTGAGCCTCTCCAGATCTAGATCGTATTTGAGAGCTATATCCATGTATGGTGTTTCGTTTATCGGGAACCTATATTGGAGCTCCATTAGAATCTGGTAATCCAGGTTTTCACTCCCCATATCTCGATTCACCCGGATCTAGATCCTTAATCATATACCTTGAAAAATACTGGGTTAGCTTGCCTTCAAGTATTCTGGGCAGTGCCCCTATAGACTTGTTGTATATGGATCTTACTACTAGATCTAGAATCTCGCCCTCCCTATCGGTTAAATTGAATTTCCTGTGGGCCTTCGCGATCTGCTTGAGCATTATCTCACTGATCGTTTCAGCGTATAGGTTCTTAACCTCCTCTATATAGCTTTTTATCCTGAGCTTTAGATCTATCTCATCTACCTTCCTGGATATCAGTCTATCTAGGGCTTCATCTACTCCACGTACGATTCTTTCCTCAATATCTTCCTCAACATATTTTTGGATCGAATCTATCCAATAGTAGTTTGCAACGCCACCCTCTACCTCAACGCATTTCGGTATAGATATATCTATTACTGCTGTAGATAATCTTGCTTTTCTCGGGATCTTTAACACCGGTTTATCTATGCATCTTGTTGATACAAACACAACGTCGTATTCCTCGATAGATCTATATAGATCCTTTATATCCCCATATTGAGCACCAGCTCTAGCCGCTAGACCTCTGGATCTAGCTATATCCCTGCTATATATATCTATCCTACTACAGCCAGCCCTCTTAACCTCATCTATTATCTTCCTAGCCATAAGGCCTGTACCCACAACAGCAACTCTCCATCTAGACGGATCCTTTATATCCAGCACTCTACGTGCAAGATCTATAGCCAGTGTGTGGAATCCTGTAGCGCCACCTATACCCAGCTTCTCCCTTATCTCGATAGATGCTTCTATGGCCTCCCTAAACAGCTCTCTGAGTATGGGGCTTGAGCTTCCAGAGCTCTTTTTCAGTGTCTCGATTGCTTGATCTACTATCTCGTACTCGAATAACGCTGGCGACTCCATGCCTAAGAGAACCCTGATCACGTGCCTTATTAGGCTTCTAGATCCCTGTATCCTGGGGGATATGCCTATTTCATCATATATCCCCCGGATCTCCTCAACAACCTCATCGATATTGCCGGTGTCATCTATATAGATCTCGTATCTATTGCATGTTGACAGTATGATGTAGCCTTTGATTCTATTGGTGCTTCTTAGCTTTTCCAGCTTATCCTCTACTCTACTGCTTCTGAGCTTTAGCCTCTCAACATCTCTATAGCTGTGTGTTCTATAGTTAACTATCAACCCTACTATACTGTATGGTGAATCATCGATTGCTTCTCCTTCATCTATACGCCTATATATGGACTCCAGTTTTCTCATACACCATCTCCTTCAGTCTGAGAAATGCCTCCTTGTATCTTTTCTCCTTGATGAGAGCCCTGTATCTGGGATCCTTAAAGACCTCCCGGTGTATGGCTATCCTGGTATCGGGGTCCACCCTGCTCTTCTTGAGAGCCTGCTTCATATAGCCAAGCTGGGAGAGCATTTCATGCAGGTCTTCCTGCTGATCCAGAAAACCCTTTATTCTATCACGCGCCTCCATAGCGACCAGAGAGCTTTTGCCGTCTGTAAATACGGCGAACCTGATCTCGCCTGATGCGCCCTCTATACCCATTGCGCCCATCGTCCTTTCGGCGTCTCCAGCGAGTATGTATAGCTTTCCATGCTTCCTGGATAGCCCTATTATCGCGTCATCGATCTCTTTAGCCTCGTTAAGGGCTGAAATCACTATATCTGACGATGCTATAAGCTTCTCCAGCAACTCATGGTTTCGCGCGTCGGCCTTAATCAATCTAACCCTATCCCTATTCGATTCATGCAGCTTGGCTACCTCCTCGGAGAAGTCTAGAGATAGAATAGATATATAGGCCCCCGCATTGAGAAACCTCCTCGCCTTCTTATACGCCTCCTCACCACCGCCGACAACGAGTATTTTTAAGCCGGAGACCTCAACAAATATGGGCAGCTTCAATATAGACTCCGCTAAATCAATATAGAGGACTTATAAACCAATCACGTAACCAAACTTAGTAACAAACGGTAACTACACCAGAAACCATACTAATTGACCCCGCATATTATAATATCTCCTTACAATAGATCAAGCCTTATATCAAAATTCAAGCTCAAGAAATTAAAGCCCGTTTAAGGAAATAGATTGGAGATAGAGATCTAGAAAGAAGCTTATTCACAAGCATGAACATCTCAACCATCAAAGATGGTATAAGTATTATAATATCATAATCAAGCTTTTAAGTTTGGTAAGAACGTTATCTGTAGTAATGTTAAGTTGTGTCTAAGACTATTACTATGGAGCTATCCTCATGACATTCGAAAAGAGTTTAGGGAGATAGTTAAGGAATCCGCCGCTAGACTAAGAGGTAGAGTTAGTGTTGATGAGCTCAGAAGGGAGCTTAGTGTTAAACCTGAAGATCTGGTTGAGGAAATCGAAACATACGATATAGAGCATCTAGAGCTTAAGAA
>JALXCO010000193.1 GCA_026990885.1 Desulfurococcales archaeon | reverse complement strand
ATGAAAATGAAATTGAAATTAATTAATATATAAAGAATATTACACATCCACCCTAATCTAGATCGAGATGAGCAGCATGGAAAAACAATATGATCTAATTATAATAGGTGGTGGAGCAGCAGGCTTCTCAGCCATGGTGAAATACTCCGAGCTAACTAAGAGGAGCTCGAAAATAGCCATGGTATCAAGAAGACCGTTAGGAGGCACATGCGTCAATACAGGGTGTGTTCCCTCCAAATCCCTTATCGAAACAGCAAAGCTCTTCAAGCTATATAGCAAAGCCAGAAGAAAGAAGATAAACTATAGGATAGAGTCTTCTCCGAAGCTAACCGAGATCTTTAAGGATATCGAGAGCATAGTGCTTCAGCTTCGAGAAAATAAATACGAGAGACTTGTTGAATCATACGATAATGTAGATCTATATATTGGTGAAGCGAAGCTTATAGACAGAAACAGGGTGAAGATAGAAAGCTCTGAAGCCTCCGGATCGCTAGAGATCTCAGGCAGAAACATACTTATAGCTACAGGCTCAAGACCAGCAATACCAAGAATCAAAGGGCTTGATAGCGCTCCATACTATACAACAGACACTATATGGGGCATCGACCATGAGCCATCAAAAATCCTTATCGTGGGCTCAGGCGCGGTAGGGCTAGAGCTCGCTCAAGCATTCGTGAGGCTGGGCATCGATGTGTATGTGGTCGAGGTTCTAGATAGGCCACTTCCCAACATAGAGCCCGATATAGCTGTTGAAGCGCTAGATATATTGTCGTCTGAAGGCGTAAGATTCTACCTTAAATCCAGGGTCTCTGAGATAGATAAAAAAGGCAGCACAATAGAGGTTAAGGTAGTAACCCCAAAAGGCATTGAGAGCATTGCTGTTGACACGGTACTTATAGCGGCTGGAAGAAGACCCAACTCAGACGGGCTAAACCTCGACCATATAGGTGTAGAGATAGATAGCAGGGGATTCATAAAGGTCGCCCCCAACTTCAGAACCACGGTACAGAATATATATGCAGCAGGCGATGTAGCCGGGACACCAAAACCTGCGCTCCTAGAGACCCTTGCAGCTAGAGAGGGGGCTTTAGCCGCTATGAATATTGCTGATGGCGGGGATAGAAGTATAGATTATAGAACTGTTCCCGTCGCGATCTTCACGGACCCCGAGATAGCTTATGTTGGACTAACAGAGGCTCAGGTAATGGAAATCTATAGAGCATGCTCATGTAGGCTGGTTAGCTTCAGTGACCTCCCGAAATCAAGCATCCTGGACGAGTCTAGGGGATTGGCCAAGCTGGTTATAGACCCATACACAGAGAAGGTGCTTGGATTCCACGTTCTGGCGCCGAACGCGTCGGAATTCATATCTATAGCGTCATTAGCCATTAAGCATGGATATAGCTATAGGGACCTCACAGATCTAATCCAGGTCTTTCCATCATCATCAGAAATAATAAAGCTATCTGCACAGGCGTTCATAAGAGATATAGGAAAAATGCCTTGTTGCGTAGAGTAGAGAAGCACTCTACCCAGTATCTCAATAAGATTATTGTTTATTATTGTTGCCCTTACCCTCCGTGATCCCCAGCTTATCTTTGAACCACTTCAGCTTGATACTCAGCCTCTTCATCCTATGCTTCGGAGCCGCCATCACACTGTGTCCATGGGATCCCTTAGTAAATACAAGTAGCTTAGACTCCTTCCCAAGCATTCTAAGAGCTGTATGCATGGCTAGAGACTGGTCTATGAAGCATCTATAGTCCTCGAGGCTGTGGATAAACAGTATAGGTGTCTTAACGTTTTTCGCATGGTAGACGGGGCTCTTCCTAATATACTCATCCATATTGTCTAGAGGTGTTCCACCTATCTGGTCGGGGTTGAACCAGTACCCAATGTCTGAGGCCCAGAAATCAGCGATCCAGTCGGCAATACCGTTTTCACTTACAGCAGCGGAGAACCTATCGGTTTTGGTTACTATAACATTGGTCATGTACCCGCCATAGCTTATGCCAGTAACACCCATCTTGCCGGGGTTTATGCTGTATTCCTCGACAACCTTATCGACAAAAGCCATTATCTGCTCGTAGTCGACCTCGCCATACCTACCCCTTATATCAGCAAACTCCTCGCTATATCCATCGCTGCCTGTAGGGTTCATATATGCAACGGCAAACCCGTTGGCGACCATCAGCTGGAACTCCGGGTAGAACCCATACCCATACATGCCTTTAGGGCCGCCATGTATATAGAGGATCATTGGATAGGGACCCTCGGACTTGGGCAGCATTATCCATCCATCAAGCTCCAACCCTCCATGGCTAAACCTGATGTGCTTCGGCTCCACAAGATCTATCTCGCTAGAAACCCACTCATTAACCCTAGAAACCTTTCTAACGCCACCGTCGCTAAAGCTGTATTCATACACCTCAGGAGGCGTTGTAGGCGACGAGGCCGAATAGACAAGCCTACCGTTCTCGAGATGCGCATCAAATATTATCTGGTCCCTAGCTATAAGGTCTCTATGTTCACCATCGCTCCTAAACAGTGCTACAACGGATCTTCCACGATCGGAGTAGACAGCCACAGGATGACCATCATAAAGACCAGCCAGCACATGGATGTTCCTATCCACACTGCAGGAAACACACTCCAGATCTCTCTCAAGAACCCTCCAAACCCTATGGTGGCTAGCTATACCTATAGGTTGCTTATGGGCCAAAACAAATATATCTTCACCACCGCACAGCGCGCCCCACACACTAACACCCTTCACAACCTCAACAGCTTCACCGCTTCTCTCAAGAATCTTTAAGGTGGATATATAGGGCTTCCTCCAGTCATCCACAACCCAATAGACTATTCTCCCATCGGGGCATGGGGCAAACCCCCTAACCGGGTTGGGTTCCTCGGTCAGCTTCCTAACCCTATTCGAGTCTACATCGATCGAGAATATCTGGGTAACCCTGCCAGCAACAAGACCTACGGAATCAAACCACAGTGGGAGCCTATCAGTCATAACATAGTCTCCATCAGGATCGAAATCATCCGTAGCCACAGGCGATAGAGCAAGCACCGTCGTCTCGTCGAGCCAGTCTAGATCCACAACACCCATCTTAAACCAAGCAACCTTCCTAGGCTCCCCACCTATAGAATACACAAAAACCCCGGAACCCTTCTCCTTCTCATCAGCACCCCTCCTGCTCAGGAAAGCAAGCTTAGATCCCGAGGGACTCCATCTAGGGGTGTTATCGTTCCCCGTTAGGTTGGCGCTGAACCCGTCTGGTCCCTGGATCCTTATCTCGGTTACATACCTATTTTTATCTAGATCAGGCACCCTGGTGACGTAGGCAACATACCCCTTAGACGAGACCCTTACGTTGGGTATGGATATGATCCTAACTATATCCTCGACACTGATGCCTCTACCCATGGCATTCAGCCCAATTAGAGTTGTAAAGCAGAAATATAACTACATAACTACATATATTCAAGTATCAGCTACAGGCGGTTAATCAATTTTCTTGATGCACGCTATCTGTATATATTCATGTTCAGCAGGATCTCATCGATCTCTCTTCTAATATGGTCCGTCGCATCATATAGAGCCCGCCTAATCATACCCCTATACACACGATTGATACCCTCCCTTATAGTCCTAAGCTCCCTAGCACACTCATCCCTCCCCTTAACACCCAGCTCAGACAGCTTTACATGGTCCGGATTCCCAGGATCATATCTCGGTATAGAGGATATGATCGCCTTAACCTCATTCTCGGATATGGAGCCCCGATCCCTGAAACCCCTAAAGGCCCACCCGGAATTCAGTATGGAGAGTATATAGTACGCCTCACCCATATTGTCTGTGCCATAGTAGAACACGCTTAAGCCAGGAACAATCCTGAGATCCCTCTTCTCGATCAGGGAGGCATAGGCAAACTCGAGGGTGTGGGGAACGAGAACGAGGTAGTCTCTATAGAGCCCTGGTATATGGTCTGCGGAATGATCGTTGAAGACCTCAACCTCATAGTCTATAAACGAGAAGGGAGCCAGGTTCCTGGCCTCAAAAACCCTGTACTCGTAGCATCTATCTTCAGGGAAGCATGTTCTCAATGAGCAGAATGTAGCTGGCTGGATGGAAGCGAATCTAAATCCATAGTAGCCGTGTGGGCGGGATGCGTATCTGCTTCGACTTCTGCCTCCCGCACCGGGTCCTCGGCGGAATATATGGATCATCGAGGCTTAATCCTCCATAAATTATGAAGAGGAATACCGAGATATAAGCTTTATCTACAGATATAGAGAGCCGACGATGATAATAAACAATATTAATATAAATATATACACGAGTGATACCACAGCAACAAGCCTAACACCCCTAGCAATATCACTGGGCGTAGGAAGCCTAGCACCCCCATTAACCACATAGTGCCCAGGCTTCTCAAGCCTAACCCCCAATGCACCGGCAAGAGCGGATATGGGATGACCCGCATTGAAGCTCTCGGTAGCTCTATGGTACCTTCTCCAAACCCTATAGCTTGAGGCGAGGTCCCCACCTATAATAGGTGAGAAAAGAACAATCAATAAGGCCGTAAGCCTAGACGGAACAGCATTCAGCACGGTATCCATCAAAGCCGAAAACCTCCCAGCATTGATGTATTCAGCAGACCTATACCCCAAAGCGCTATCCAGAGAATTAGCTATCCTCTGGAGCAGAGCCCCCAGGGGCCCGGCGAGAGCATAGTATAGAAGCGGAGATGTGAACCCATCAACAAGACTCTCAGACAGAGACTCGAGGGTTGAAGAAACAACCCTAGCATCGTCGAGCCTAAACACATCCCTCCTAACCAGCTGCTGAGCCCAAACCCTAGCCTCAAAGCCTCTCCCGTCAACAAACATCCTCTCGACGCGCCTAGCTATGTCTATAAGTAGCTTTAGAGATATAGAGAATTTAACGATAACAACAGATACAGCTAGAGCCATATAGATGTTGAGCTGGCTGGACAGATATAGTATAGAGCCAAACACCCCTAGATGCAGGGAAACCACAGCAAACCACGTTAAAACACCTCTAGCCATACCGGAGTATGGGGGGCATAGCCTTCTGGCAAGCACATACGAGGTGTGGACGGGGTGGAGTCTATATAGTAGGCCCGAGTGGAAGGGATATATTAGATCTAGCAAGAGAGCAAGCGCCAAGATAGAGATCGACGCCATAGGATCCATAAACATTACTCAGCAGCACCCC
>JALXCO010000192.1 GCA_026990885.1 Desulfurococcales archaeon | reverse complement strand
ATATAGCGAATCAATAAAGGCATAAGTACACTAGATCAGAAATAAACAAATACATTATACTGCTAACCCATCCATTAATCAACTAGTATATTTTACTCGTATTACGGATATATCAATGATCTATATTTTTCTGTATATATTACCTTGCTCTTTAGCGGTTTTTTGCCTGTGATCTTTTATAGATCGTATTACTCTAGATCTTTATTGTTGATAGACTATTTGACTTATTAATTGGTTAACTATGGTTTTGATGCTTTTATTTTTTGTTTAATTTATTTGTTTCTTGGTGTATTAGCCTTGAGCTGGGTTGGTAGGCTGTATGTTGGTTTTGTTATTTTATGTATTGTTCAGGTTGTTGGTATATCGATTATTCTATATTTTATAAATGCGCCTAGATACCTAATAGCTATAAACGCTGTCGCCTTCATAGGTTTTCTAGCTTCTCTAATACTGTATTTCAGGGGCTCCTGGATATCCTATGGATTATCCTCTTTTGTCGCTGGAGCCATGTTCTACGGAACATTCAGATCTGCGGTTTTCGAGCTTCTTGCAGGCGGATTCTTCCTGGGGCTGTCCCATCTAGGAGGCAGCTTGGTTTTTCTCATAGCCGGCGTGTTATCGATAATCATGATTGGTAAAGCGTTAAGCAGACCCTAGCCATCATCTAGCTTTTCGACGAAGAAGGGCTACCGCCACAAATATAGCGGGGACCGATGCCAGAATTAAAGCTATAGAATAAAACCCTAGAGGCTGTGTGGAGACTACGCATTCACGATCTATGGGGATCCTCGAGTATAGAGAGCCGCTCCAATCACTAGTCCCCAGATAGAGGGACTCCTCGCCACATACAAGGTAGACATCCGCTACAGGTACCGGGAGACCCAGGAGGTCCCTAGCCAAAATAAGTCTATCCACAAGCCCAGCCACAACATCTATATTGCTGCCGCTAACACGCACCGCTACAACCCCCACCTCTAGACCTCTATACAGCACACGATCTATAGCGGGTGCCTCAGCATACCAGCCCTCCATAGCTATAGAGCCGTTAGATAGCAGAGGTTTAGCCTGCTCCACCACAGATCCGTTTATCGTCAGTATTCTAAACCTATAGAATTTCTCTTCGCCATAGAATAGTCTAGCTATCTCCAGGGGTCCCCAGCTAGAGGTGTCTGCATCGACCAGAACATATCTAAAGCTTGAGTTTACTGGTATGATGAGCTCGGGTTCTCCAAGCAGTAGTGTTTGCTTCACTTGGCCACCTATATATAGATAAGCGATAGAGGGCTTGGTGGCTGATGGATCCGTACCGTCACCGAGCCAGAGCTGAATCTGGGGAATGGAGCCTCCTCCAGGATCCAGCTCGACGCCATACTCCACAGGCTTGATAGAGACATTGGCTACCCTCTCAAACGTGGATCCTCCAACGCTCCATGCGGAGTAGGGGACCTCCCAGCCGGAACCACGATCTACGAGGAGATACAGCCTGATCCCAGAGCCCTCGGATAGATGAGCTATAGGAAAGGATCCTGAGGGACCTCCAACAACATACTCTAGATCTATGGGAAGCTGAAGCAGAGATCCGCTCCCCTCAACAGCTATATCCAGCCTATCCGCAGGCTTAACCTCTACAACATCGAAAACCCTATAGTCGAAATACCCAACCATACCGAACCCAAGCATAACCTTGTTTCCCACAACCTCAGCTGTCTGGAGAATAACGAGCGGCAGCTCGGACAGGTCAACCTCTACGAACTCCCTAAACAGATCATAGTAGATATAAACATACTCCCCCTCAGGACACCTCTGGAGCCTATACTCAAACAGCCTACCCCTACCATCTATAGAGCCGTTGGAGATATGGGCGCATAAGGGATTTGTGAGGTTAAACATGTTTACACCCACAGAAACCCTCACCACACCTACACCATTGCTCGAGGATAGATTGGCGAGTCTAACTACATTCTGGAACCAGAGATAATGCTGTGATTCCCCATCTATATATCTAGCATAGAAGTTCAGCTGTAGCGAGAGCCCCCTATAGTTATAGTATACATTAAAGCTGTCTATGACGGCTATAGCCATCAACCTCCTATATAACCGCTGATAAGACCTGAAGGAATCCGAGCCAGGATCCAGGTAAACGCCGTATTCAACAATACCCACAGGCTCACCGCCTCTGTCGTCGAGGAAATCGAATGGGTTATTGAATCCTGAAACATATATAAATCCCTCAACATAAGCTCTAGAGTTGGTGGAGCAGATCTCAACCCTATATAGGCCGAGGTCCCCTTTCGATATAGGGATCCTTTCTATCCTCCCCTCAACAATCTCGAAGGATCCATAAAGATCTCCAGAAGGAGAATATATATTAAGAATAACCTTCGAGCTACTATTAACTAGGCTGAATAAATAAGCTATATGATAGTAGGTAACATTGCCTCTTCCAGCTTCTAAAATATAGTCGGTGCACTCGAAATAATCCAGCCAGATACTTATATACTCATAATCAATAATTCCACGATCATGAAGCAGGGATGGGTCAGGGTTGCTCGAGCCTGCCGAATATAGCTGAAGGCCTGTTTCTAAAGAGTTCATTGAGACGAACACGAGGAGAAAAAGTGTCTTCAGATACGAATACGCCATAGCTAATTAATTCTATTCAAAAACCCCCTTATATAGCGACTCCATATTTAACAGGGGGAATAATATAATAAAAAATTAAAAAATACTCCTAGTTTTCCTAGAGTTCGAAAGTAAAAAATTAAGCTCCTGACACCATTGCGGGTATCTGGAATGGTATGAGATACAGTATTGAGAACAGGACTATCCATATCAGGTCTACGAAGTGCCAGTATAGGGTTACAGCTTCAACAACACTCTCTCCCTTGGTGTTTACTGGTAGAGACCCGTTGTGGCTTCTCGCTATCAATACGGCTATAGCTACTAACCCCATTAGTACGTGGAGCCCGTGTATGCCTGTTAGGAGGTAGAACATCGATGAGTACACGCTTGTGGCTAGGGTCATTCCGGAGGTAACATACTCATAGGCTTGTCCGCCGAGGAACAGTGATCCAAGTATCATTGTACCTAGAGCCAGCGCCCTAAAGCTCTCAACATCCCCTTGCTTAAACTTGATGTAGCCATAGTGCATCACGGCACCGCTGCTTAGAAGGACCACAGTATTTATTATGGGTACTAGGGTCTCTAGATGCGGTGTCGGTGGCGGGGGCCATGTGGGGTTGACCCTCATGAGATAGAAGTAGGAGGCTATCGCTGAGCCGAATAGAAAGATCTCTGTAGTTATAACGTATAGCGCAGATGCCTTGGCATCGATACCGAGCAGCCCTCTAGCAACTCCCCACTGAAGCAGTGGTTTGGCTTCAGCCGCTACAGCCCCACCATTGAGGTACTGGGATGTTTTGGGTCTGAAATACTCAGCCACCAGCCAAGCTATTCCTGTAGCGAAGAATAAAACTATTAGCAGTGTGCCTATAACCGTCATGCCCCACTTGATTATGAGCAGTAGCCCTAGTGGTAGGAGCATTGTGGCTAAACCGGTGATGGTCATCCATGGGTGGGGGGCTCTGTGGGGGATGCCTGCCCCATTAACCATTGGTGCTGGGTGGAAGTCTGGCATTCCCATTTTGGTTGCTTTCCATGGATCGTTTCTATCGACCTGCTTGCCTTTGAATAATCCGTATATCATCGATAGTAGGGCAACAACAACTCCTAGACCCATTAATATAGATCCTGCTGTAGCTATCTGGCTGTAAACCTCCATCTGGGGGAGAGGCGGCGGCTCATAGTATCTTCTGGGCATACCCAGTATGCCCAGCGTTAGGAATGATGTGAACGCCACGCCTCCACCAACTATAATCATTAAGGCGCTTAGCTTCCCTAACCCCTCGTGGTACATTCTCCCGGTCATGTAGGGGAAGTAGTAGAATAGCCCAGCCATTATAGCTACAAATATAGCGTTCACCACATAGTGGAAGTGCCCCAGAACAAAGTAGGTGTCTTGGAACGGTATGTCTACCGGGATCACTGGGAAGAACACGCCCGTTATCCCGCCTATTATGAAGAAGGTTAGGAATCCTAGAACATAGATCATTGGGGTCCTGAACCTGATTCTAGCCTTATACAGCGTGGCCGTCCAGTTAAACACCTTGATCCCTGATGGGATAGCCACGGCCATTGTGGTTATAACGAAGGGCATTAGGGCAACTATGCCAAGGCCTACAGTAAACATGTGGTGTGCCCAGACGAAGAAGCTTAGAACAAGGATCATTACAGATGAAAGGGCTATAGCTTTATAGCCATATATGGGTTTTCTAGCCATTCTAGGCAGTACCTCCGATACAAGCCCAAACGCTGGCAGAACCAGTATATACACCTCTGGATGTCCCATGAACCAGAATAGATTCTGGTACAGTATCGGGTCCCCTCCCCTGCCAGGATCAAAGAATGGTGCAGCCAGATTTCTCTCTAGGAACAGCATTAGGAGAGCTATTATAAATGGCGGAAACGCGTAGAGTATAAGGAACTGGGCACTTATAAATGACCACACGAATAGAGGTATCTTAGACAGCTTTAGATCAGGACTCTTAAGCCTGAAGGTGGTCATTATAAAGTTTATCGCTCCAAGAGTTGATGAGATAGTGAATAGAAGTATCCCCAGTATCCATAGATCTATACCGTAGCCCACAGCAAGAGTTCTGTATGTAGATAATGGCGCGTAGCCTGTCCATCCAATCTGGAGGTTCCCGAGATCCAGAAAGCTAAGCCAAAACACTATGCTTGCAGCAACAAACATCCAGAACGCGAATGCATTTATCTTCGGCCAATATAGGTCTGGCGCCCCAACCATTTTGGGCAACACATAGTTGGCTATCCCGGCAAAGAACGGGGTCACAACAAAGAACAGCATAGCCGTTCCATGTAGCGACACCACACCCAGGTACTGGTCTGGCGAAACGACATTTATTCCTCCAAGCTGCGCCCTTATAATCATAGCGAGTGAACCAGCTATCAGAAGATTTATTACCGCTATGGTTAGATACATTATTCCTATATCGGTATGGTGTGTTGTGGTTATGATGCCTTTTAAGCTTTTATAAAAGGGTTCATGCTCCTCATGATTGTTTTGCCCACCCATACCTGCGCACCCATTGAACCGCTTCTAATCTATATATTATGATTATAGGGGATTAAAATATTAAATTTATTAATTTAAAAAGTAATAATGGCATTAGAAAGTGCTTAGGGTGTCTATATATTGGAGAACAGGGATAGACTGACCATCAAGGACTATGCAGTATGGTTCTCTATTATAGTGCTGATCTATCTATTCACCCTCTATATCGGGAACTGGGGCCTGCTTAGAAGCCCCACACTGTCTCCCCAGACAGCGGTTATAAACGACATATATAGGATAGTATATGTTCTAGCGATGGCCGTTTTCAGCATATTTGCGGGCACGATAGCTTTTTTCGTTATAAAGTTTAGAGGTGGGGATGAAGATGAGATCTAGTCATGAAAGTGAGGAGCGTAAGATCAGGTATTTTGAGATAGCAACAATAATAGGTACATCGATAATACTAGCTTACCTAGCAGCACTCACAATAATAGGTTTAGCCGACCTATGGGCCCAACCCACATTCGAGCCTGAGCCCTTTGAGGTAATTAGGGTTGAGGCTTATCAATTCGGATGGAGATTCATATACGAAAACGGCACCTCAATAGATAATAGGCTTGTTCTAGAGGCTGGCAAGCTATATAGATTCGATATAACTAGCGTAGACGTTATACACAGCCTATTTATTCCGGAGCTTGGCCTTAAGATGGATGCCGTGCCTGGAAGGGTTAATTATCTTTGGGTAAAGGTTACAGAGCCTGGGACATACACCATTCTATGCGCCGAACTCTGCGGAGTCGGGCACTACGCAATGATAGCGGAGCTTGTTGTTGTTCCCTCCACCGGCGGATGATGCGGAAAGGCTAAAATAAATATCTTTTTTCCTGAAACTTCTTTTCTGGGTTTAGAGTTTGGAGTCGTGGGACCGTTTAATTAAGGAGCATGGAGGATTCAAGGGTGTTTTCGATAGGTTCAAAGATAATAAGAGGGAAATGATTGAGATATTGAACAAGTATTTCATAGGGGTAGAGCCTGTATATCAGTATATTGGAATAAAGATAGTTGATTTCGGGGAGGGCTACTCCAGGATCGAGTTTCCTGAGAGCCCGAAGATACTGAGATGGGGAGGTATTGTGAATGGTGGTGTTATCATGACTGCTATAGATCTAGCTATAGGGCTGGCCGTAATGACGGTTAATGAGGGATACAACCAATATACTGCAGAGCTTAAGATAAATTTTCTTCAGCCTTTGAAGGAGGGTCCCTTCACAACTATAGGAAAAGTCATAAGGAAGGGTAGAACCTTGGTTGTTGGAGAGGCTGAGGTTCTGGATTCCCAGGGGAAGCTATGCGCCAAGGGTCTTGGCACGTGGTTTATAGTTAGATAAAAAAGGTCAGTAAATACCAAAAATCATCATTTTCTTAATCCTACTGCTTACGTCATTAGAGTTAGTGCCATGGCGACTATGATCAGTATCCATCCTATCGCCAGTATGTATCCAAGGATCTTCTTCACCGCCTCAAAGGCCACAAGCAGCAGGTATATGGCTGTAAACCCGACCATGTTGGTTATAGCGTTGCCGAACTGGTCGGCTAGATCCGGGCGGGCCTTAAACAAGGTGTCGCTGAGGAACCCTTCTAGAGTGTTTGTGAGCCAGTTATATATAGAGAGAATAACCGATATAGCGGTTTCAATAACCCCAGCCTCTCCGCCGGTAACCAAGAGCTAACACCATCCAAACTATAGGCTTATTAAATAGTTGTTTGATGAATTTTATATCTGTTATATGCCTAGATGCAGCTTGTCCAATACATCTATCCACAGCTTCATCTTTTCCGTTTGGGTCTTAATGAATTTTTCATGTTCTACGTTTTTGAGCTCCTTTGATTTTCGGTTTATATGGTCAGCGAGGCTTATGTATGCGTCGGCATAGCTTGATTTATCTAGCTCTGCCTCATCCACTATCTTCCACAGCCACTCGTTTATTATCATTCCTTCAAGCTCTATTTTTAGATCTTTCCATACAGGCCTAGGTCTTTTATCATGGTAAAGGATAGGTTTGCCTATACATATATGATCGCCAAAAAGATCGGCTATTTTTTTAACGAAGATGCCTGACCATATATCGTCGAACCTATCTATATTCATGTACCTCATATATAGCTGATAAAATGCCGGAAGAATCTTGACCCTGAAAGATGTATTCATGGAGCATACAGCGAAATAGTTTCCTGGCTTAACTATAACTTTATCCATGTTTCTCTTTAGCCCTATAGACCTTATTTTAGGCCTGCCATCAAGACCGCCGTTAGCTAGGATGGTTACCGCATCTAGATCTGGAACACCGCTCCAAAGCCCCATGTTTAGGACGCATCCGCTATCTATGTAACCCGATATATTATGGATATAGTTCCTAACGCTATGATCGTATGGGTGGCCTCGTGGAAAGATTTTAGTGTTGCTGTTTTCCAGCTCTAACAGATCTATTGTATTGATCCATTTCGAAGTCGACTCCATAGCTACACCTGTTGAATCACCCAAGTTATCTAAATGACCTTTAACCAGCTTCTGATCCTTATACGGGAATACATCATCGTCGATCTCAATGATTATTTCAGCCCCATCTTCAGCAGCAGCCAAAAAACCGAAGCTTGTTTCAGCGTGTGATCTCTCCGGTATTACGCTTAGGTATTTGCTGTAGGACTCTCCGAACCTTGATCTGAACCATTCAGCCCTTTCTTTCGGGCCGTAGAAAACTATATTAAGCTCCCTTAGGATTTCCTTGTTCCTCTTCCTAATGCTTTCATCTCCTTCATCTACAACTATAATTTTTTCGTTAGCTATATCGTTATATTCGCTGAACTTCCTGATGTTCTCCAGCACTGATATTGATGCAGTAACTATATATACGCGATCATTAAGCTTGTTCATGGTGTCTTCACGCTTCATAGTTAGCTATAGCTGGATTTATATCATTTATCGGGGGCTTCTAGAGGAATTTAGATAAATAGCTTTTAGTGTAAATTCATGTATATGGTTTTGGATTAATGGCTATAAGGATGCTTTATTCAAAGATCTATATGGATCATAAGCCTCCAGACGCACATCCAGAGAATCCAGATAGATTGAAAAGGGTTCTGAATACTCTAGAGAAAATGGAGCTCCAGATCAATATTGAGGAACCCAAAGTGCCTGAGTCGACCGATATGTACCTAGCTAGGGCACACTCAATAGAATATATAGATAGAATAAAGGATCTATCGAGCAAAGGAAGAAACCTATATATAGATCCCGACACATATATAGGTGAGCACACGTATAAGGTGGCTAGGACAGCGTTTGCCGGCTCGATCTATATTGTCGACATGATATATTCTGGATCATCACGCATAGTGTTTCATCTAGCGAGACCTCCGGGGCATCACGCTGGTATTTATGGTAGAGCTATGGGTGCTCAGACACAGGGTTTCTGTATATTTAATAATGTTGCTGGCTCGGCTTTCAGGGCTCTAGATCTAGGTTATGAACCCGTTATTATACTTGATTTCGATGTACATCATGGAAACGGTACCCAGGAAATTTTCTGGGATATTCCCGAGGTCTACCATATAGATATTCATGATTCAAGCATCTATCCATTTACAGGCGAGATCAGCGATTTAGGCGGATCCAACGCTCTTGGCAGCAAAATAAATATACCTATGCCCCCAGGCTCGAACGATACAGACTACCTCTATATATTTTCTGCCATTGTAGCCCCCATAATAAAAGCGGTTAGTCCAAGAATCATTCTGGTATCTGCTGGGTTTGATGCTTATGAGGACGAGTTTATGAGCTATATAAAGCTTTCATCGCGTCTATATAGCTTTATAGGCTCCATGCTTTCATCGATTCTTTACGATAGAGAGCTCTCTGTGAGTGGTATAGCTATAGTTCTTGAAGGCGGATATAGAGGGGGTTTGGAGTATGGCTTTAGAGGGTTTCTTGAGGGTCTATATAGGGGTTACCTAGATAGAAATAAGGGGTTTATCGATGATCTAATTGACCACGTAAGCGATCTAAAAGCGGGGGCAAACTCCAACGTTATCAATATTGGAGAAAAAATAACTAGAGCTTTGAGAAGCTATATAGATATATGAGACGTAATACATAGCTTTTAAACACAACTACTCTAAACCTGCCTGGAAGTGTTTAAAATAGGTAAATACTCAACCAATCAATACGGGTTGATGTGATGAGACTAGTAACGGTAAAGATTCCTGAAACATATTTAGAGGGAATCGATGAGCTTGTTAGAATAGGAAGGTACTCCTCTAGAAGTGAGGTTATCAGGGTGGCTATAAGAGATCTATTGAGAAAGGAGCTCTGGTCTGATGATTTTGAGATAGCCGTTTCTAAAAGGTCTCAAAACAGCTCGGCTACGGGATCTATATCCGAGAAGAAGATAACGGTTACCCTATAGATTTATTGATCTAATAAGAGTTATTTGATACAGCTGGTATTGTCTTTCTATAATATGATATTATCTTTTTGAGTATAGGTATGTCTTTCTTAACGCTCTTTCTTTTAGTTCCTTTCTTCTCGATCTCTATAATAGATATTCTCTCCTCAAAATCCCTCACCTCGTCAACTATATTGCCTTCGGGATCAATTATCATTGATGGGATCTCCAGGATATCTTCGTTGTTGTAGCTCACGATCCCACCAACCCCAATAACGTATGAGTTGTTCTCTATAGCTCTAGAAACTAAAAGGCATTTATATCTAGAGAACTGCTTGTTCAGCCTCTGATATATGACTAGGATATCTATATCCATAAACGATAGTATATGCGCTATTTCAGGCAACATAACATCGTCCTCTATAAGTATACCCATCCTAACCCCGGCATCATAGATGGTTAGCTCGTGCCCCGGTGAAAGTATCTGTTGCTCTATGTCGCTTAGAACAATCTTCCTATGTCTATTTATAACTCCGGAGAATGGGGCTATCAGTGTCGAGGATAGGAAGAGTCTCGGTCCTGCCCTCTCGATTATGGGTCCTGCAGCAATCAATAGATTATATTTTTCAGCTATGCTGGTGAGCATATTTGTTGTTTGTCCAGGTATCCTCTCTGCATATGTTTTTTTAAAGTCCTTTAACGCGTTTCCCGTTACTCCATCTATAACTGGCCCTAGGTTGAATTGGCTTGGCAGTATTATCAGGTTAGATCCTTTTGCTCTAGACTGCATAGCTATTTTATCGACTTTATCTATATTGTGTCTTTTCATTCTGTACTTGATCCTCATATGGGGTACTGCTATTATAAGTTTGCTACTATCAGTGAAATACTGTTCCGCCAATAAGCTCACCAAGGTTTTAGAGGTGTTAGCATTAATATTATCGTCGCTACTGTATATAAGAGTTCTACGTAAAGCTAACCAAATATATTTAAATAGTAATACTTAAATAAAATTACTTGATCCTAAAGTTATTTTATTAGGCTATAGTTCTTGAGCTCGTCGATCAGCTCATCCAGAACCTCTATATAGCTGGCCTCGCCCCTCTCTATCTGATCCATCCTATTCTCCAGGTCTCTAGTTCTATTTTCGGAGACAAGTTCGCCATAGTTTCTATCTAGAAACTCATATACCGTTATCCCTTTGCTTGTGGGGATTAGATATCCAGCACTTCCTTTCTGGAGAACGTATCCCCTCTGTAGTAGAACATCAACGATTTTTGCATAGGTGCTTGGTCTACCGATTCCTTTGCTTTTCATCTCCTTCACTATATCTCCGCTTGTATAGAGCTTATAGGCTGACAGCTTCCTTATCATCCATTTATCAATAGATACTCTGGTTTCATGCGTGTCTGACGGTAGCTCGATCACCTTGATTGAATAGGGATAAAACATGGTGAAGCCCTTGTTGATTACTTTTGTATATATATCAATTTCTCTGCTTGCTATATGCTTTCCGTCTTTAAATAGATCTATATTAAGCTTTGATTTAACCACCTCAGCCTGGCTAGATTGACTCGCTATAAATCTCCTGAATATAAGATCGTAGAGGGCTATATGGCTTCTAGTGGGTCTCCCACCGATATCGATTATACCTTCATCAATCAATCTCTGAAGAGTTTCGGAGTCGATCGGTCTGGTGGGTCTTATAGCTTCATGTGCCCCGCCTTCTCCCCATCTCCTAGGTTTAAAAATCTCCTTATGTTTTTCACCTAGTAGTTCTTCTAGATACTGTCTAGCTATACCTATTCCTGTGTCGGAAACTCTGGTAGAGTCTGTTCTATGGTATGTTATTAATCCAGATTCAAAGAGGTCTTGAGCAATAGCCATTGCTTTTGGAGCAGATAGTCTTAGGATGTGTGAGGCGTCAGCCAGCAGGGTGTCTGTTGTGTAGGGTGGGGGTGGATTGATCGTTTCATAGTGTGTTTCTATAACCTTTACCTTCATATTCAATATGTCTCCAGGCCTAACTTTTTCTTTCAGCTCTCTAACTGGTATTTCAAGCCTATAGTAATTTTCGTTGTCTATAGGTATAATTAGATAGTTCTCCTGTGTCTCTTTATACTTATTGAACCTATCTATTATCCATCCAAGAACGGGTGTCTGGACCCTACCTGCGCTTAGTCTTCTGCTCAAGCATAGCTGTGTTGGATCGTTCTTTATATCCATGCAATAGTATTGGGTAACCCTCTCAGATAGCGAGAATCCGAGCCATCTATCTTCAACCCTTCTAACTATCTGGGCCTCCACGAGCTTATCGTTGAAGTCCCTTGGGTTAGATATGGCCTGGGCTATCGCTTTTCTAGTTACTTCATGGAATTCTATCCTTCTAATATTGCTATTGTATGGTTTAAGAACAACTTTAAGATCGTACCCTATCTTTTCACCTTCCGTATCGGGATCTGTAGCTATATATATTTCATCAACCTCTAGAGCCAGCCTTTTTAGAGCGTTTAGAACAGTGATTGAATCCTTTATCTTTGGAACTTTTCCATGAACCCTATTCTCTTCCTTAATTAGTTTCTGGCTAATGAGCTCGTCTTCTATTCTTTTTATAGGGCATACAACCTCAGTCTTAGAGTCATCTATCTTCTCAGCCGTGAACTGATAGCCACATTCAAGGCATTTCTTAATGGTCGTGTATATCGGTAGATATAGTTTTCTTTTCGACAATAATACACCATAGATGTATTTATCGTATTCATAAACTGATCTTATATCGTATATGTCTTTTTCATCGTCGACAATCAGATCTACTACATGTCCACCGCTAGATGTTATCAGTAGGGTTATGTTTCCTAGAGATACCTCATACGCTCTAATCCCATATATCTCTTTTATACTTGGCTTTCCAAAGAAGTTAGCTATTGTTCTTGCCTTGTTTGGGGATTCAACGATCATGAGTATAGTTTTAGTGAGCTCTTCTCTCCTGAACTCCAGCTTATCTATTCTACCCATCTTGACTAGCTTCACTCTTTCTCTGTCCTTATCTATGTCGCTTAATATTTTATCTATCTCGAGATCATTGAAGTCATGGAATTTAAAGTCTTCTATAACGAATCTAAGTCTACGTTCCAGACCATTTAGCATCCTTTTATCTTCCTCGAGAATAACTGAGAGCCCCTTAGTTATCCCTCCCACATATAGTCTTGAGGTTCTCCCGCTAGCCTGTATATATGTCGCCCAGTCTGGTATATAGATGTATGCTCCTCTCTCTGTTTTCTCGATCTTGATGTATGGGTGATCATATAGCTTTTCCATGAGTTCTGTTCTAGATATCAGGTTGTTAGCTAGATCAATAATGTCTTTTATGTCTTTTTCAAGCTGTGTCTCTATCTTATTTGATCTAACTCTCTCCAGAGTTTGCTCCAGTATGTTTGACGGGTATCTAGCGAGTATCCTTCTTAGTTTGGCCATTGCTAGCCTTATCTTTGATTGTTCATCCTTGCCGACTATATCGTAGTAGATGGATAATAGCCTCATTAGGTCTGATAGATCTAGCTCCTCATTTATATCTAGCTTTATCTTGTGTCTTGGTGCATAGATAAATAGTGAGTATCTTATTCTTTCAGGCAGATCTATACCTCTAACCATCACGCCATAGAAGGTTGCTACTCCTACAAGAATGTCTATCTCGCCTTCAATATACTTCTTTAGGGTTGTTGGTTTCTTACTAGCGAACACCTCGATGCTTAACCCGGTTTTTTCCTTCAGGATCTTTGAGATCCTCTCAGCAAACTCTATCCCAAGATCCTTAGGAACATATATTAATCCTCCTCCACCTAGTCTCTTAATGATGCTTACCGATTTCTCTATAATGCGATCTAGGTTTTCCTCATATATATATGAATCCACGATGTTTCTAAGGATCTCAACCCTCGAGCCTATCTCGAATCCAAAAAGCTCTCTTAAGGTCTTTATCTTTTTTCCACGGGTATATCCGGTAGCGCTGCTCACAACCAGTATAACATCTCTGGCTTTAGCCTCAAGCTCTTGCTTCTTCTTGTTGTATTGCTCGATCAGATCTGCAGCCTTACTTGAAGATGAGTCTAGCAAAGCTGCTATTCTTCTTCTTAGATCGACAAGGCTAAGGGCTTCTCTAATATCTCTATCTGATAGGCCCAAAACATTCAGTATGTTGTTAAATATTTTTCCGCCTTTCATGAATGCATCTACGTCATCGACAAATACAAAACTTATTTTATGCTTAGCTAGCTTAGATACGTTTTCGTTTCTGGTAAGAAAGGCTGAGGTCAGTATGGCTATTTTAAAGTCTCCCGATTCTAGCCTTGCCTGATTCTCCTCTCTCAAGCTTTTCGGCATTCTACTATGGATACTTACGATCGGTATTTCAGTATCGAGATTTAGCTTCTGTACAAAGGTGTATGCTCTCTCAGCTAGCTGCTGAGCCAGAACTGTCGTTGGAACAACAATTAGGGTTCTGAAACCCATTTTAGCTGCAAGATATATAGATGCGACTATACCGAAGGTGGATTTACCCACCCCTGTGGGGGCTATCATGGAGAAGCTTGATTTAGATAGGATCCTTTTAGCCCACGTAACTTGAATACTCCACGGCTCCGATCCAACACATTTCTTAAAGAACTCCCTGAAGTCGTTGACCATATCATTTAGCCTCTTGATATAGGCCAGGCTAAGCTCTCTTTTCTCTCTGAGAGATCTGTCTTCAACTAGTTTCAGGAAAACATCATCTAGTGATGGAGGGTTGTTTTTATCTATATCAGGTAGACACTTTTCACATGGTAGCCCAAGTAGGAGTCTTTCATCAGATATGACACCGCCGCAGTTTGGGCATGAGTGCCTGTATAGGCCCCGCATCTTTACTGATTCTCTCGCAATGGTTGTCTGTATTACCTTCAATGTATCTCTACACCTATTCATCAACTATTTTGTGTATTTAATAAAAAAAGATCATGTAGAGACCCTTAAATAAAATATGATGAGTATTCTATAAAAATATTATAGGAGATGCTGTACATCTCTATCAATTTGGCCACTATTAATACGGGCTAGAATAAAGATACATTTGGTATTAGGTATATAGGTGTAGTGTCTCATGTCGGCAGGTAAAGATGAGAGAAAACTCAGATCCCCTATAGTCGTTGTTTTGGGCCATGTGGATCATGGAAAAACAACGCTCCTAGATAAGATAAGGGGTACAGCTGTAGTTAAAAAGGAGCCAGGCGAGATGACGCAGCATGTTGGAGCCAGCTTTGTTCCGGCTCGAATAATAGAGGATATAGCTAAACCGCTAAAGCGTATTGTTAATTTTAGGTTAAGGATCCCTGGCCTTCTATTTATCGATACCCCAGGCCATGAAGCGTTTGCTAATTTGAGGCAGAGAAGCGGATCGATCGCTGATTTCGCGATACTGGTTATAGATATATTAGATGGCGTTAAACCACAGACCGTTGAGAGTATAGAGATTTTAAGGGCTAGAAAGGTTCCTTTTCTGGTTGCTGCTAATAAGATAGACAGGATTGATGGTTGGCGTAGTGTTGATAATGGTTCGTTTATTGAGAATTTAAGGAATCAGTCAAAGAGGAGTTTGGATGAGTTAGATCGATTAGTATATAGGTTGGCCGGCCAGTTGTCAAATTATGGCTTTGTTGCGGACAGGTTCGATAGGATAAGGGATTTCAGGAGAACAGTAGCTATAGTTCCGGTATCAGCTAGAACGGGTGAGGGTCTACCTGAGTTGCTTGCTGTATTGGCTGGTTTAACTCAGCAATTCATGATGGATAGGCTAATATTCACTTCTGGTCCGGCTAAGGGTGTGGTGCTGGAGGTTAAGGAGGAGCCTGGTCTAGGAACAACAATTGATTGTATAATATATGATGGGATATTGAAGAAGCACGATACTATAGTGCTTGGAGGCAGAAATGGGCCAATAACTACGAAGGTTAGAGTCCTTCTTCAACCCAAGCCCCTAGACGAGATGAGGGCTCCATCTGAAAGGTTTAACCAGGTTGATGTTGTTGTGGCAGCTGCTGGAGTTAAAATAGCGGCCCCGGGTTTAGAAGACGCTATGGCGGGGTCCCCCCTATATGTTGCTGAAAGCGATAGCGATATAGCTAGGCTGATAAAGGCTGTTGAAGAGGAGCTTTCAGTATTGAGATTTAAGTCTCAGGATATAGATGGTGTTATAGTTAAGGCAGACACTCTTGGGACTCTAGAGGCCTTGGTTTCGATGCTGAACAAGCATGACATACCAGTTAGGCTTGCTGATGTGGGCCCGTTAACTAAGAGGGAGGCTCTGGAAGCTGTGGTTGTGTCTAGATCAAATCGCTACCTTGGTGTTGTGATGCTTTTCAATGTTGGTGTTAATGAAGATGCGTTAGAGGTTTTAAGGGTTAATGGTATCAGGATCTTTTCGAATAACATTATATATAGATTGATCGAGGAATACCTGGAATGGGTTGAGAAAGAGAAGAAGCTGGAGAAAGCTAGAGAGCTGGAGAAGCTCTATTTGCCTGGAAAGATTAGGGTGATTCCAGGATACGTGTTTAGGAGAAGCGATCCTGCTGTAGTAGGTGTTGAGATTCTAGGTGGTAGGGTTAGGCCGGGCTACCCGCTGATGAGGGCTGATGGAAGAAGCTTGGGGGCTATTATGCAGATCCAGGATAAAGGAAAGCCCATAAGCGAGGCTAAAGTGGGTATGTCTGTAGCCATCTCAATTAGGGGTAATGTGATGGTGGGTAGGCACTTTGATGAGGGTGATATACTTTATGTTGATATGCCTGAGGATCATATAAATATCCTTCTAGATAGATTTGCTGATGAGCTATCGATTGATGATCTCCTTGTTATAAAAGAGATAATTGATATTAAAAGAAGAGTTAAGAAAGGATTTGGTCTAGCTTCTCTAAGAAAGATCGATAATATTCTAAAATCCAGAACCTCTAAGTAGCTATAGCGTTCACTCCCAAACTATCTTGTTTTTGAGGAGTACACTTCATCATCGCTAAAGAACAATGACATCTCATACTCTGCCGAATCTTTCGAGTCTGAAGCATGAACAATGTTTTCTCCTATAGATAGTGAGAAGTCGCCCCTTATAGTTCCTGGGGGTGCTTTTCTGCCGTCTGTAGGTCCGATAAGTGTTCTAACAACATCTATAGCTGATTCTCCTTCCACAATCATTAATACAACAGGGTTTCTGGTTACAAAATCTACAAGCTCATTGAAAAACGGTTTTCCTCTATGTACAGAGTATAGTCTTTCAGCTTCGTCTCTGCTGAGCTTCTTTAGTTTCATGGCTACTATCTTTAATCCTTTTCTTTCTATCCTCGAGATTACCTCACCTATCAAGCCTCTCTCATATCCATCAGGCTTAATCATTACGAAGGTTCTTTCTACGGCCATCAATAATCACCATTCCAAATTAATAGGAGAGGAGGAAATAAGCATGATTTATTCTCTAGGCATGGCTATACTTCTTATCTTAAGATTCTTCTCGATATAGTTGGCTAGCTTTCTAGCGTTATCGCCTCCCCTATATGCATCCACTATAACTAGCTTTGGTTTAGATAGCTCTACATAGT
>JALXCO010000191.1 GCA_026990885.1 Desulfurococcales archaeon | reverse complement strand
TCCTCTTAACCTCAACAAAACCGTTCAATACATCGTGCGATGAATCCTCCAAAACTATATATCCCCCGCTTCAAACCATCTATTGACGCGCCCGCCATATTCGAATGCTATATGCATTGTTCTCGCGGGATTCCATAGATCTATGAGAACCCTGCCACCAGACTTCAGCGCTCTTGAAAGCTTATTTATTACCTCTATATTCTCTCGATCGCTGAAATAGCCGAAGGTGGTGAAAAACATATATGCTCCATCGAACTCCTCCCTATAATCAATTTCCCTCATATCTCTAGCAACGATCTCGACACGATCCACAACACCAAACCCCCTAACCCTCGACCTAGCAACACTCAAGAGATACTCACTGATATCAACACACATAACCCGGTAACCCATTTTAGCTGGATAGATAGCGTGTCTGGCATACCCGCAACCGAGATCTAGTATCCTTGAACCCTCAGGGAGACCTAGAGAGCTCCTAATGAATTCAGCCTCAAGCCTGTTTTTATCCTCATGCTGAAAATGCCTATATGTTTCGTAGTATAGCTCATCGAAAAAATCCCTATACCATTCATCATCCATACCAATATACCCAAATATGATCTACATATTAGAGACATTATATATAAGTGTATATAGATATAGATCAAACCGCATCGATAGAGAGAACACCATAAATATAATGTTAATGCAGGTATCTAGAGCTCAATAAACATGTATGGAACTATAGCGGGATCGCTGAGTTAAGTCTGAAAACTCTAGGCGGGCCCGCGGGGATTCGAACCCCGGACCACCGGCTTTCCCGCGCAGAGCTTCATTCTGCTTAGAAGGCCGGCGCCCTATCCGGGCTAGGCGACGGGCCCACCATTTATCCATATTGTATTTATCGATTAAAAAGGTTGCGGCATGATGCATAGGGTTTCCTTTATTCCGGGTTTCTTACTGATTAATACTTAATTCTTGCCCAGCAGTAATAATTATTTAAGTGATGCGGTTTGAGGGTCGGGCTTATTGGGCTTGGCTTGATGGGTTACCAGATCGGCTATAACCTGGCCATGAGGAATATAGATCTTGTTGTATACAACAGAACAATAGAGAAAGCCGAGAAGCTATCCAAGGAGGTTCCGGTCAGGGTGGCGAGCTCTCCGGGCGATCTTGTGTCCCTAAGCGATCTAATACTACTCATGCTCGCAGACGACGAGGCTGTCGAAGACGTAGTATTTGGTTCCGACTTCATGAAGTACTGCAGAGAGGGGAAGACGGTGGTGAACCTGAGCACGGTAACGCCAGACCTGAACCTGAGGCTCGGTAGGGAGGTGGCGAGGCATGGATGCAGCTTCCTAGAATCACCGGTTGTGGGGGGACCGTCGCAGGCGAAGGCGGGCAGGCTGATCCTAATGATCTCTGGGGACAAGGAGGTGTATGAGAAGGTGAAGAAGCATCTAGCCTATATAGGGGAGAAACACATCTACCTCGGGGATATACCGAGGGCATCTATACTCAAGCTTCTAGCGAACTCGATATTTATAGGGATAGCAACATACACAGCCGAAATACTGGCTCTCGCTGAAGCCTACGGCTTAGGGGACCACCTTGTAGATCTTCTGAAATCAACAAAATACAGCCCGATAATAGAGCTGTACCTATCCAGATTCAAGGATCCGAGCCACCCCAAAACGTTCACGCTTAAGAACGCGGCAAAAGATCTGACGTATGCAGAGATCACATTCAACAGAAGCAGATACCCCGCACCCCTGGTATCGGCAGCAGCAAACCTGCTGCTTGAGGCGTCGAGAACAGGCTACGCCGAGGAGGACTATGGAAAAATATATACCTACCTAGTTAAACAAGTATTAAAAGCCGGCGGGGAAAGCAAATAAAATGCACACACATAGAGAGTTCCTAAACGTATTGGGAGCAACGGAAAGCGCTATCAATATAATAGATAACTTCAGAAAGATATCATCCAGGAAAGACAGGGGTAGCGTTCTAGAGGCTATCGAGTACCTATATAAAGCCTACAAGACAAGGAGATACTCGGCTCTGCTCATAAACACCACCAGGAAGATATTCGAGAAGCTTCTGGAGGCGGGGAACCCAAACAATATAGAGGATATAGCCAGAACCATAGACGAGATGGTTGAGAGGATCATAGATGAGGTGAACCAGGCAACCGATAGAGCAGCGGAGATAATGTCCAAGAGAATAGAGGATGGGGACGTGATAATAACGCTATCATACAGCGGTAGCGTGCTGAAAGCCATTAAGAGGGCCCATGACAGGGGAAGCGAGATCGAGGTTATAGTATCGGAATCCAGACCCATAGGCGAGGGGCTCGAAATGGCGAAGCACCTAGCTAGGATAGGGGTTAAAACCACGCTGATAGTAGACTCGGCGATAAGGGCATCTATAGAGAGAGCAACAAAAGCGATGCTCGGGGCCGAGGCTATAGCCGCAAACGGTGCTGTAGTTAATAAGGTGGGTTCAGCTGTATTGGCTCTAGCCGCTAAAGAGGCTAGGGTGAGGCTATATATTGTTGCTGGGACATATAAGATCCTTCCTGAAACAATCTTTGGAGAGATGGTAGCGCTACCGAGCGTCGAGGAGGAGATCCCAAGCGACCTTAAGGAGATGGGCGTAAAAAACATCACCCCGCTCTTCGAGGCTATAAGCCCCGACCTCATAGATGCTATAGCGACGGAAAGGGGATTCATAGCCCCGGAAGCTATACCCTTCATAGTTAGGGAGGTATACGGATCGTGGCCCCCCAACCTCAAGAGCCTGGAAACCATGTATAGCGAGCTGAAATCAAAGCTGAAGCAAGGGGTGTAGCAGGCCATGGCCAGCAGCAAAAAGCTGTTCGAGGTCCCCAGAGAGGTGCTGAAGATTGCTGAAGACATAAAGACCATGAGGATCAGAGGGGCAGGAAATATAGCTAGAAACGCGGCGAGAGCCCTAGCTATAGCCGCATCGAAATATGCCTATAGAGAAGGCAGTGTAGAGGATTTCATCAGATACATCGAGCATGTGGGTAGGGTGCTGGTTAATACTAGACCCACAGCCGTATCGCTGCCAAACGCTGTATCGCTAACCCTCAAACCGATAAAAACAGGCAGGTTCAGCAGTGTTGAGGAGGCTGTTAAAGCGGTTGTCGATGCAGCGGAGAGGTTCATATCCTACTCCAGGGAGGCTATAGAAAAAATCGCTGAGTTCGGTGCAAGAATAGTTGAGGATGGATCGGTAATACTCACACACTGCAACTCCTCCGCTGCAGCGTCGATAATGATCAGGGCCCACGAGTCAGGCAAAGACATACAGGTTATAGCCACCGAAACAAGACCCAAGTACCAGGGATACATAACCGCGAGGACCCTAGCGAGCAAAGGGGTGAGGGTCAGAATGATAACGGATACAGGCATATATACCGCGCTCAGGAACGTGGATCTTGTTATAGTGGGGGCTGATACAATAACCTCAAACGGAGCCCTAATAAATAAGGTGGGGACCTCCCAGATAGCCCTTATAGCAAAAAACATGTCGATCCCGTTTATAGTTGCTGCCGAAACATACAAGTTCTCCCCAAGAACATACTTCGGCGAGTACGTGCTCATTGAGGAGAGGGACGCTAGCGAGGTTGTAGAGAACCCGCCCATCGGTGTTCGGGTGTGGAACCCTGCTTTCGATGCTACACCCCCCGAATATATCGATGCGATCGTGACTGAGATAGGCATTATACCGCCCAGATCAGCATCAATAATCATTAAGGACTATCTAGGACACGAGATAGGCGAGGCGATAAGCGTTATAAACTTCGATGAGTCAGAACCAATATAGATGATGCAGTGGCGCATCCGAAGCAGTAGCTTGAAGATGGGACCATGGAGAGGGAGAAGGGATACAGGATAGAAACCATAGTTGTTGGTGCTCTAGAAACAAACTGCTATATACTCCACGACGGCAGGAGAGCTGTAGTTATAGACCCCGGCGATGAGGGAGACAGAATAGCTAGGCTTATAGACGGGCTAAACCTGGAGGTTGGCATGATTCTAGCCACCCACGGCCACTTCGACCATATAATGGCTGTAAACAGGCTGAAGGAGCGGTATGGCGCGCCCTTCTACATGAGTAGGAAAGACGTGGAGATAATCAAGAAATCATACGCAATAGCCAGAAGCTACCTCGGCATAGATCCTGGGGACCCCCCAGAGATAGATAGAGACATAGTTGAGCTATCATCCATAGATGTTGGTGGAGAGAAGTTCAAGATAATAGAGACACCCGGGCACACACCCGGGAGTGTATGTATACTGGGTTCTAGAGTGATATTTACGGGAGACACCCTCTTTGCTGGGGGTATAGGTAGAATTGATTTCGGGGGAAACCCACACGATATGGTTAGGAGCTTAAAGATGCTTAGGAACCTGCCGGATGATCTCTTGGTGTATCCCGGGCACGGGAACTCAACCAGTATAGGGCATGAGAAAAGCAACAACCCATACATGATCAACCCGGATATACTGGTTAGAAACCTATAGCCCGGAGACGCCGATCGCGGCGGCTCCAGTATTTTTATACCATGGGGTTTAATTATATATAGAGAGGGCTATCGTATTGCGCCGCATACCCAGGATAGTAAGAAGATCCCGTAGACTCACGGCTCTAATAGCCATAGCTATAGTGGTGTCGGGCGCCCTGATATACTATATAGCTGTATACACCCAGGAGCCGCAGCTGCAGGTGAGGAATACAGCGGCTAAGGGAAGGGTCTTGATCGCAGACAGTCTCTCGATCGATTACCCGAACCCCGAGCTGATAAGCTATATAGCGGATCTATTTAGAAGCAAAGGGTATGAGGTGGACATCTATCTTGGCGAGGAGGTTGATCTATCCCTATACGCTAACCTAACCAGCTACGAGATAATAATACTGAGAATACACGGGGGTAAGGCGGAGTATAGAGATAGAGAGGGCAATCTAAGAGCCATAAACGGGCTGTTCACGGGCCTCAAATGGAGCGATGAATACAGCGAGCTGAAGAGAAACTGGATAGCGACTAGAGCATTCCCCTTCAACTCAACCGAGGCCTACCTAGCGGTTCTACCCAAATTCTTTGAGGAGAGACTGAACGGCATGTTCGTGGAGGGCTCCGTGATGATTGTTGCGAGCTGCTTCTCGCTGTATACGCTGGATATAGCCCAGACCCTGATTAATAGGGGGCTATCCAGATTTATTGGCTGGAGAGATGTGGTTGTGCTGGACCACATGGAT
>JALXCO010000190.1 GCA_026990885.1 Desulfurococcales archaeon | reverse complement strand
GGTCTGGAGAATAAATGCATCAGATCATTTATGGATGCCTTTAGAGAGGTCTTCGGATACGAAGCCAGGGTAGTCCCGGGATTGATAGGTTCAGCTTAAAGCCTGGATGCCGATTTAGTGTTAGGAGTGGGGATTGCCCAGGAAAGTCATCCTTAATATGGATCCTGGAATAGATGATGCGATAGCACTGCTTATGGCGGCTAACTCCACAGACCTAGATATACTGGGTGTGGTATCGACGGCTGGTAATGTTGATGTGGATAGGGCAACCAGAAACACCCTCAGGATTCTCGAGCTGGCGGGGAGGGCCGAGGTCCCTGTCTATAGGGGTTCTAGCACGCCGCTAATCAAGGATCTGGTGACGTCTGAAGAGATCCATGGGAGAGACGGTTTAGGAGATTCTGGCCTGGGGGACCCCTCCACTAGGGAGAGGGGTGTTTACGGGCCTAAATTCATTGTTAATGCTCTAGATACCGAAAGCAACGTAACCATTGTTTCGACGGGACCCCTAACCAATATAGCTGTGGCCTTCCTATATTCTCCTGAATCCTTCGCTAATCTAGACCAGCTGGTTATTATGGGGGGTATGTATGGTTTAACCAGCTACTCGATCGGGAATGTGACCCCATACTCTGAATACAACATATATGTTGATCCTGAGGCCTTCATGGTTCTCTATAGATCGGGCATAGATATAAAGGCCGTCGGCCTCGACGTTACCCAGGATCCCAGAACCTATCTCGACAGGGACCTCTATAACGAGATAAAGGGCCTGAATACACATGTGGCGAGGATAGTATCCATGATTACTAGGAGGGTGATTAGCGAAAGAGGATTCTTCGAGCTCCACGACCCGATCACGTTATCCTACATAATCGACAGCGGGGTCCTTAAGTTCAGGAGCCTCTACATATCTGTATCGCTGGATAACGGATACAGCAGAGGCTATATCCATGTATTCAGGTCCCGTCCACCTAGAAGGAGCGAGATTGGTAGTGTGGATGCCGCATACCATATAGATGCCGAAAAATTCATAGATATACTTATGGATCACATCACAAGAAGGTAGGTTGAGGAGAAAACCTAAAAACCGTTAGGGCCCGAGAAAGTCCTCTGGTGATGGAGGCTCGGGCTTTAGTCCCTTTCTCTCCCTTATCTTCCTTATAAGATCCGGTAGAAGGTTGTCTGGCACCGGGGCCCATCTGCTGAACTCCGTCCCCCATATAGCTCTGCCCGATGTAGCGCTCCTAAGCATTGCGGCAAGCTCCATGCTCTCGGCTATCGGGACCTCCGCAATTATCCTTACCCAGTTGCCGTATAGCTCTAGAACCTCCATTATCCTACCCCTGATCTTGCTCACTACCCCGGTTACGTCTCCCAGATAATCCATTGGCGTCTTGATGTCCAGCTTCTGCAGAGGCTCTAGAAGGGTGGGCTTCGACATAAGCATTCCTGCATATATCGGGTTTCTTGTTGCTGGATAGAGCTGTGCAGGCCCTCTATGGGCCGGGTCCTCGTGTATCACTGCATCGTGCAGAACGACCTTAACCCCCCTTACAGGCTCCATGGCTAGGGGTCCCTGCCTCATGGCTAGCCTGAACCCCTGTATGATGGTGTCTCTAACCTCTCTCAGGTGCTGTATACCCACGGTCTTGTCCACGAATACATTTATGTTCTCGTCTATCGCCCATATCCTTCTCGCCTCGTCGTAGTCCCATCCCGCCTTGTCTCTCAGGATCTTTGCCCTCTCACGCGGATCCTGGTCCTCGGTGATTTCGCCTGAGGCGATCAGGGCTATGGTCTCTTTATCTAGAGGCTCAACGCTTATGTAGAGCTTGTTGTGCTTGTTGGGTGATTTCCCTTCTAGGACCTGGCTGCTTGATCTTATTGTCTCCCTATAGACTATTAGGGGCTGGGAGGTCTTTACCTCCAGCTTGTAGTTCTCCTTGAGCATTGTTAGGGCTATCTCTAGATGCACATGCCCCATTCCAGAGAGCAGGTACTCGCCTGTCTCCTCGTTTATCTTGAGCACGAGGTTTGGATCCTCTATAGTAAGCTTCTTGAGGGCATCGATCAGCTTGGTGAGCTCCTGCGGGTTTGTCGGTTCAACAGCTATAGTTACTACCGGCTCAGATATATACGATATCTTCTCGAATGGAACCATCATGTCCTTTAGAGAGGGGTCCACAGCGGTCTCTCCAGCCCTAGCCTTGTCTAGCCCTAGAACAGCCGCTATGTTGCCAGCAGTTATCCTGTCCGCAACCTCCCTGAATGGACCCATATACAGGCTTGTCTGGAGAACCCTCTGCGTCTGCTTAGAGTTTACCAGGTACAGCTGCTTCCCCTCTGATAGCCATCCAGACATTATTCTCCCGGTGGCTATGAACCCTGCATGTGGGTCGTGGCGCATGTCGCTTATCAGAAATACCGTTGGGCCGTTTGGGTCGGCGTTTATCATGGCTTTCCCGACCTCGGAGTCTAGGGGTCCCCTCCATATCTTGGGTATCCTATACCTCTGGGCATCCCTTGGGTTGGGTATGAAGTTCACAACCATCTCGAGCAGTGGCTCGTATAGGGGTATCTTCTTCTGCAGCTCTTCCACAGCGTCTCTGCCTTTTTCGTATGCGCTCATCATATCAAGGATCTTTACCCCCTTCCTCTGGCTGTACGGCACGGTTAAACCGATCTTGTCTCTCGCGGATCCAAAGGCCACATGCCCCTTAGCCGGGTCTAGCTGCCAAGCCTTCTTGAATTCTGACTCTGCATAGAGCTCTATGAGGCTATTTACCTCCTTTATGATCTGGATAAACCTCTGCTGGATCTCTTGAGGCTTCATATTAAGCTCCTTTATGAGCCTATCAACCTTGTTTATGAATAGGAGCGGCCTAACCCTCTCCTCCAAAGCCTGCCTCAATACCGTTTCCGTCTGTGTCATCACCCCCTCAACGGCGTCCACAACAACTATTGCTCCATCCAGAACCCTTAGGCTTCTCGATACCTTACCGCTAAAGTCCACGTGGCCCGGCGTGTCTATGAGGTTTATAACGTATGGCTTACCCCCCATCTCGAAGTAGAGGCTTATGTTTGCGGACTTAACGGTTATTCCTCTCTGCTGCTCCACATCGAGGTAGTCCATGGCTAGTGCTTCTCCGGCGAGCTTCTCAGAGATTATTCCTGCAGCTGCCAAAAGACTGTCTGTTAGGGTTGTCTTCCCGTGGTCTACATGGGCTATGATGCCTATATTTCGTATCTGCTCGACATTACCCATTATTTTCAGTACTTGCTCCACGGTCTTGTATCTTACCAATATATACCCCCCTATGATTAGTTAAACGATATTTAAATATTTAAACTGATAGAGATAGATGCTAACGGTCTTATAAAAATTAGGTGTACGAAATATATACTTCAATCCACCAAGTATGATTTATTTTGAAGCCATATACTTTATAAGCTCATACAAGCTCTTAGATAGGCCGCCGAGGTCCCTCCACCCATTTGGTGTTGGAACGATCTGGTACTGGATATTGCCGTTCTCATCGAAGATCCAGAATCCAGCTGTGTGTGTAACCAGCCCGGTCTCTTTATTGTATACAGACACGATCTTGAATGTGTTCCACACCTTAGCCATGTTTTCAGGCGTATCGAGAACCCAGTACCACTCAATGTTATTCAGATGGCTACCCAGCCACTTCTCTTTATACGCCTTAACCTCCTCGAACGTGTCTCTCCAGGGATCCACCCCTATAGTTATTATCACTATCTTATCGTTTATCCCGTCGGCTATCGATTTATTGACTATATATGATATAACGAAGGACTCCCAGTGGCATATGTCTGGACACCGCAAGTACTGGAACGTCATTATGTTTATCTTTCCTTTTATCGGTATAGCCATTTCTCCATGGTCTGTTTTTGCGAGAACCTGCCTGGGCGATGCTAGATCTTTGTCTGTCTGCTCTATCTGAGCTCTATCCCTAACTATAGCGTATTTCTGCAGCTCCGCTACAACAGGCTCTCCCTTGGGCATTATATATATGTATGCTGCCGCAAAAGATCCAACAACCACGATAGCTGCTAAAAGATAAAATATCTTTGTATTCACCTGCATGACATCACCTGTGGATTTAAGTAACTTGTTTCTTAATAAATATTGAATATATAGATATATATGGGTTTATAGAATGTTATTCGATATTATATCGAATTATGCTAATCCTAAAAATATATAGTGTCATACCACACATTAATATGCTATAAGACTATCTATACTGGGGGTTGGTTTGGGGTTAAAGGAGCCTCTGTGTCCGCCCGAGGTTAGATGCAAGTTTGGTGCTGAGATTCTAGATCGCTGTGTTGGAGAGTTCGATATGAGATCGATGATCATCTTCGCCGGTCCCTCGGGCTCGGGCAAGAGCGTGGTTCTCAACAATATAATCCTGTATCATCTTGCCCTGGATCATGATGTGATCTATGTAACCCTAGACGATGACCCGGTATCAAGCATCGAGAGGATAAACCTTATAGCTGGTGGAAACGTCGCCCAGGACTATATTAAGGCTGGGAAACTAAGGATCGTTGATGGGTTCTCGTTCAGAATAGCTGTACCTAAGCCAAGCAGAGAATACATTTCGAGAGAGCTCACATCGCTTGATGTCGATGACTTCTTTTATGGTATTAAGCAGGAGGCCTCCTCTGTAGCTAAGGGTTCGCTGCTGATAATTGATTCCTACAACGAGATCCTTAATACCGTTGATATAGCCCAGTCTACAGAGCTCCTCAAGAATATCAGGGCTACTGTGTCTAAGGGTTTAGAGATCCTAACGCTGGTTGTTGTCCACACGGACTCAGAGGAGATTGCTGAATGGATAAAGGGCAATGAGTACTGGTTTGATGGGTTGATTATCTTTAATCTTCAGGCGGATCCCCTTAAGGGTAAGGTTACCAGGTTTATATTTATTAAGAAGGTTAAGGGTGCCAGCCACTGCACAGATCCCATATACTATAAGATCGAGGGAGGAAAACCGATGCTCATCAGGTGATACGCTGGCATGCATCTTAAGCTATATATCTACACCCTATTGGTTGCCGCAATATTTTTTATGGGTTTATCTATATACCTGCTTATAGATGATCGGTCCATACCATCGATAGCCTCAATGATTCTTGGGCTCCTGCTTTTGGGGAGCGGCCTATCGGTATTGAGGGAGGGTCTGAGGAGAGGCTCGCTATAGCTAGCCGGTAAAAACGCGCTTTGATTGCTGGGGG
>JALXCO010000189.1 GCA_026990885.1 Desulfurococcales archaeon | reverse complement strand
ATTACTGAATATATGCCAAGAAAAGGTTTTATTAAGGTGCACTGGTATTCTAAGGGGATTGAAACTGTGGTATATCCACTATAGTTTGTTGTATTACTGGTGAAGTGTTTCCCGCCGCATTTGAGCGTTATATTTGAAAATGGTGCTGGGAGCCCCAGTATATCTGTAACCAGTATCTCCTTATCGGCAATCTTGATTATTATATTTAGATCTGATCTATTAATTATCATTCGATCTACTGATATGTTTAAACCGTTATATGTAATCCGGTTGATATCTTTTAAATTGCTAGCTAACCATATATATTTATTTCTTTCTAGCTCTATCCCCTCTATGAATACTACTGGAATCTCGGAGCCGTTTAAATTATATAGTTTGATTCTGTAGAGCTTTTCTAAGATATAGCTGGCCTCAACTATCTTTAGGTAGCCAAAAAGCTTTTCTCTATACTCTATAAGCTTATATCTCGAATACGGATCTATGATCAAAATATTCTTTAACGCCCCATTTTCTAAGGCAAACATATACCTACTCAGATTCGGGTAGCCACTCCCATCGAAAGATACATAGTATATTAAAGGATCAGTGACTACTACAGAAGTATTGATAGGGTTCCAGAGCATAGTTTGATTAAGCAGACCCGTTGAGTAGTAGGCATAGCCACTACCGTACCTAGCTAAACCCACGTTAGAGACCCGTTCAAATGTGAGCAAACCTATGCTCCACGCGGCTTTCGGGATTGTCCATTCACCGTTTCTATGAATGAATAGAGCCATAGAGATGTTTAAGCTGCTGGGCGTCGCTTGGGGTCTTAGAGCGTTTGGTCCTGCTATAACGTATTCTATCATGTGTGGTGTCGCCATAGATGATCCTGATCCATTAACCGTGATTGATAGACCGCTGTACCCCTTCAAGGTAACGTTATCTATGTATCTGAATTCCACAACATCCTTAACTCCATAGCCGAATAGTATTGTGTCTCCATCGATCTCTATGGTTTGAACTATTAGTAGGGGTAGCCTGGATTTATCGACTGTATATGTGTTGGCTGTGCTGTATGTATAAAACATTCCTCCTGTAGGGCATAGGATCGATCTTCCGTATCCTTGAACAACCCCTCTACCGCTAATTAGGCTTTCATCGATCAAGCTACAGAAATCGGTAAAATTGAATATTGCGGATGTGAAGGATATTATTAGCCTGTCTGCGTTTCTGCTACTTGATATGTTGGCTACGGCTACCACAGACTGTATAAGTAGTGCTTTAGAGGGATCGTTATCTAGAGTAGCAACAACATTGAGCTGGAGGGCAAGGCCTGTATAGCTTTCTCTGGAGTAGAAATCATCCAGAATCGACACGCCCATCACTTTATCCGCTCTATAGCTGTAGCTTCTATATGTATCGGCTTTCGAATCATAGTATACGCCGTAGTCCGCTATACCAACCGGGTATGAGCCAACGGATCTATAGAGCTTCAGCTTGAGGTGTGGATTGTTGTAGCTGTAGATATATATCAACCCATCAACTACAGACTCGCCATAAAGACCACATATCCTAGCACTATACAAACCAGGATCAACCCTGAAAGAAACAACAGCATGCCCACCACGCTCTATAGTCGAGACGTTTAAAGGATCGCTAGAGAAGCCAGATCCGCCCCTATAAAGATAGATCACAACACCATCAGAAACCCTAAGACGAAACAGCAAAACACCATACCCAAGATCGTTGAGGGGGACCTCCAAACCACCTATATCTATACACGAAAACCTATCCACCCTAACGCCCCTCCCAACAGCAACAACATCATAGTATCCAGGAAACACCTCAGAGCCTTCTCCATACTGATACTGAGCATTCAAAACGCCAGAGCTATAAACCGGATTCAGTAAAATAGCTATAATGATAAAGATAAACCTAAAATACAATCAAAACACCGTAATCTATTTAAGCAATCAAGCATGCATACACCGATCATATTTAGTATGCTTGGTTGGTTAAATAGATTAAAGATCGATTCAGGCAGAGCGCTACCGTTTATACTGGTATTCGCGTTGGCGGTGCATGTATTTATGGGTCTATCAATCGTCTATAGTGCGCCAAGCAGCATTATTCAGCCCACCATGTGTAAATATGCTGGCGATGGAAGCACTGAATTAGCTGACTGTGGAGATGATTCATCGGGGAATGCTCCAGGCCCCTCAATCTGTACTGCGCCTGTGGAGTACTGTCCATTTTGTTTTTTAGCAACTATAACTATAGTTATTTTATTTTATGTTTATTTTATTTAGATCCTATAAGCATCTATTAATTCTATGTTTAACTATAAATATCTATATAGGAATTTTATTGTTGAGGTCCCCGCCATGGGTGAGGAGGAGGTTAGGATACTTGGTGAGCCCCTGCCCTTCGATGAGAAGATCACTCTGGAGAACTGGTCCCACAGGTTTGTGGATATCGCTACATACATGAATTACCATAGAAAGACTATTGAGGACCTCGAAGCGTTCTGGGGTTCTGTGGCGAAGGAGCTGGACTGGTTCAAGCCTTGGGATAGGGTTCTTGAGAAGGGTGATTACCCACACGTGTATAGGTGGTTTGTTGGTGGGAGAATCAATATATCGTATCTAGCCCTGGATAGGCATGTGAAGACGTGGAGGAAGAATAAGCTAGCCCTGATCTGGGAGGGCGAGCCCCTGGATAGCGATGGCTACCCCATAGACAGGAGGAAATACACGTACTACGATCTCTGGAGAGAGGTTAATAGAGTGGCCTACATGCTCAAGAGGAACTTCGGTGTTAAGAAGGGCGATAAGATAGCCCTCTACATGCCAATGATCCCTGAGCTACCTATATTCATGCTCGCCGCGGCTAGGCTGGGGGCTATATTCACCGCTGTGTTCAGCGGGTTCAGCGCCGAGAACCTGGCTACGAGGATAAATGATCTTGGGGCAACCATGCTGGTTACCGCGGACGGCTTCTACAGGAGGGGTAGAGAGATCATTCTCAAAGACACAGCAGACAAGGCGGCGGAGATGAGCCCAACAATCAAGAACATTATAGTGGTTAGGAGGCTGGGCAGGGAGGTCCCCATGACCGAGGGCAGGGACTTCTGGTTCCACGAGCTCGTTAAGGGGGTCCCCCACAACGCCTATGTCGAGCCTGAGCCTGTTGAGAGTGATCACCCGCTATACGTGCTTTATACCTCAGGCACCACCGGGAAGCCTAAGGGGATCATTCACGACCACGGCGGGTACGCGACACTGCTCCACGCAACTATGAGGTGGGTCTTCGACATCAGGGAGGATGATATATACTTCTGCACAGCAGACATAGGCTGGGTTACCGGCCACAGCTACATTGTTTTCGGCCCACTCATCGAGGGGGCTACAGTTGTTATGTATGAGGGTGTGCCAGACTACCCGGCGCCTGATAGATGGTGGTCCATGGTTGAGAGGCTGGGTGTAACTATATTCTATACAACGCCAACTGCCGTTAGAATGCTGATGAAGTACGGGGATGAGTACGTTAAGAAGCACGATAGATCGACGCTGAGGCTGATCCACAGCGTTGGGGAGCCAATAAACCCGTCAGCGTGGAGATGGCTGTTCGAGGTTGTTGGCGAGAAGAGATGTCCTGTAGGCTCGACGTGGTGGATGACGGAGACGGGTGGGATAATGATCAGCTATGCGCCAGGCCTAATGCTTGTACCGCTCAAGCCTGGGAGCAACGGGCCACCGCTACCCGGTGTCGATGCGGATGTTGTCGATGAGAATGGGAACCCTGTCGAGCCTGGGAAGAAGGGGTATCTGGTTATCAAGAAGCCTTTCCCGGGCATGCCTGCTCCCCCAACAGGTATGTGGGGGGACCCCGAGAGGTATAGGAAGGTGTACTTCAGCAAGTTCGAGGATAAGGGCTACTTCTATAGTGGGGACTACGCTGTGAAGGATCAGGATGGGTACATATGGGTTGCTGGAAGGGCCGACGAGGTCCTCAAGGTTGCTGGCCACAGGATCGGTACGTATGAGCTTGAGTCCGTGCTTGTGTCCCATAAGGCTGTTGCTGAAGCAGCTGTTGTCGGTGTTCCGGACCCGATCAAGGGTGAGGTCCCCATAGCCTACGTTGTTCTCAAGAGCGGGTATGAGCCCTCCGAGGCTATAATTAAGGAGCTTAGAGAGTGGATCAGGAGGAACTACAGCCCTATAGCCGAGCCGAAGCAGATATTCCTGGTTTCCAAGCTGCCCAAGACCAGGAGCGGTAAGATTATGCGGAGACTTATTAAGGCTGTAGCAACAAACACCCCGCTTGGCGACATAACTACTTTGGAGGATGAAGCTGCCGTGGAGGAGGTTAGGAAGGCCTATGAGGAGTTTGAGAAGGAGCTGAGGAGGGGTAGCTAGATTCTTTAATCGCTACGCCTGCACTTACGCCTAACTCCAGATAGATGGCTCTTTTTTGGTTGAGGATGTTTTTATATTTATATTTCGATTTTTACTGATCATATTATTTATGTTTTTTAATAATATAGTTTATTGGTGGTTATTTGAGTAGTGAGGAGGTATTCAAAAACTATATAGAGGCTAAGGTATGGGCCAAGTTCTATGATGAGGGTGTCGAGTGGGATGTCGATGTTGAGCCGTTCCCGCTCTATGAGGCCCTGGATAGCCAGGTGTCTAGGAATCCTGATAGGGTTGCCTACATATATTTCGACAACAAGATAACCTATAGGACTGTTGGGGATCACAGCGATAGGTTTGCTAAAGCCCTAAAGGAGCTTGGGGTTGGTAAAGGCGATACTGTAGCTCTCCACATGCCCAACACACCGAACTTCGCTATAGCCTACTATGCGGCTCTGAAGATAGGCGCTGTTGTATCCCCTATCAACCCGCTGAATACTCCGAGGGAGATCCTGTACCAGGTTAGGGATTCTGGAGCAAAGGTTATCGTTTCAACCAATGTGCTCTATGGGAATCTAGAGAAGGTTATGGGCGAGTACAGCTTCGACTACGTTATAGTTGCTGGCGTTGAGGACTATATGAAGGCCTTCATGAGGCCCCTAGCCAGGCTGAAGCTTAAGCCCCCGAAGATAAGGTTTGGTGGGAGGGTTCTGAGGTACATGGATATCGTTAGGGGTTATGAGCCTCTCACCTCTAGGGAGTCTATAGATCCCAGAAACGATCTAGCGGCACTACTCTATACAGGGGGAACAACAGGCACCCCTAAGGGTGCAGAGATAACCCACGGAAACATCTCGTCCAACCTGAAGCAGCTGAAGCC
>JALXCO010000188.1 GCA_026990885.1 Desulfurococcales archaeon | reverse complement strand
AATACCGCTAAAGAGCTAGGTAATATATACAGAAACATATAGATCATTGATATATCCGTAATACGAGTAAAATATACTAGTTGATTAATGGATGGGTTAGCAGTATAATGTATTTGTTTATTTCTGATCTAGTGTACTTATGCCTTTATTGATTCGCTATATTTTTAATTAGTACTTCTTTTATTGATTGATCTAGTTGCTTGTGCTAGTGTGTTTTGTTTTTTGTTTATGGTGGTATTATGATCTATTAATGATCTCGGTGTTTTCGGGTTTATTTATCTAGATAATTGGTGGGTATTTCTGTAGATCGATTGTTTGTGTGTATTACTTCTGGTTTTTATATTGGTTATGTAATTTGATCTTGATCTTTTAGATCTTTTTTGATCTGGTTAAATTTCTCTTGGTGTAGTTAAGTGCCAGTTAACTACACCGCTATCCCCGAGTGTTTTGTGGGCTGTAGCTTTGGCTACTTCGATCTATTTTAGATCTAGCTGAATTTAGGGGTGTGTGGCCAGCGGATCTATAGTTTAACATAGATAATCTAAATACTCGATCCATAAACAACCCTATAGAGGGCCTTTAAATTGCTTGAGCCGAAAACTATATTCATGGATGATGAAGCCGCTCCATGAATGAGCCGTGAAGATCTCGCGACGAACTGACCCAGATAGACCCGGATAACCTAATACTCCACGATACCAATATAAATAATATATGGGGCCACAGATGCCGGGCAGAATCATAGACTACGAACACACAGCAGATGTGATGTACGAGGTTGTAGCCGACACCCTGGAGGAGCTCTTCGAATACGCGGCCCAAGGCATGTTCAAATACATAACCGACCTAGAGAGGGTGGAGCCAGCCAAAGAGGTCGCTGTAGAGGCCAAGGGATTCGACCTAGAAAACCTGCTGTACAGATGGCTCGAGGAGTTCATCATAATACACGATGTAGAGGGCATGGTATTCTCCAGGTTCAAGGTGGATAAGATAGAGGAGATTGAGGAGGGTGACGAGAGGATCTACAGGATCAGAGGTAGAGCATGGGGCGAGAAATTCGATAGAGGAAAACACAAGCCAGGAGTAGTGGTTAAGGCGGTAACCTACTCGCAGATGGAGATAAAGAGAGACGAGAACGGGAAATGGAGAGTAAAGATAGTGCTAGACATATAGAGAGGGAAACTATTAAAACCCCCTAAGCTAAATCAATAATGGACTAGCCTGCCGCCGTAGCTCAGCTGGGAGAGCGTCCGGCTGAAGAGACTCTCGGCGCAGACACCGGAAGGTCCGGGGTTCAAATCCCCGCGGCGGCATCTCCCCGCTCTTCTTCTCCACGCTGTGTTTTTCCTGATCTTCTGTCTAGAGGCGTAAAGCTTATAAGCACTCTAACCACACAGTTTATGGATTTATAAATTTATCGCTTATGGGTGATGTATTTTGTACGAGTCTTATCAATCGGATTCAGGTAAGAAAAGCGAGTGTCCTCCGGACAAGATCATATTCGATCAGGAGAGAGGAGAATACATCTGCATAGAGACAGGAGAGGTTATAGAGGACAGAATAATCGATACAGGGCCAGAGTGGAGAGCATTCACACCCGAGGAGAGGGAGAGAAGATCTAGAGCGGGGTCCCCCCTAAGCCCAGCAATGCAGGATATAGGCCTAGCAACAGTTATAGACTACAGAAATAGGGATGCATCGGGAAAGAAGCTCGATCTAAAGAGAAAGATGGAGTACGCAAGAATGAGGAAGTGGCAGGTTAGAACAAAGATCCAGAATACAGTCGACAGAAACCTCGCACAGGCAAACGCGGAGCTCCAGAGACTCTCAACAATACTGGGGCTGCCCAAAGAGGTTCAGGAGCAGGCCGCAATGATCTATAGGAAAGCGGTTGAGAGAGGGCTAGTGAGAGGAAGAGCCATAGAGAGCGTGATAGCAGCAACAATATACGCGGCATGCAGAATAATGAAAACACCAAGAACGCTCGATGAGATAGCGAAATACACCAAGGGAGGAAGAAAGGAGCTGGCAAGATGCTACAGGCTGCTATGGAAGGAGCTCAACTGGAAGGAGCTGGGTGTAGAGCTACCGAAGCCAGACCCAATATTCTATGTGCCAAGAATAGTGAGCACACTAGGGCTTAGCGGAACTGTAGAGGCTACAGCGAAAGAGATACTGCAGAAGATAAAGGACTCTGGAATAGGCGCGGGTAAAGATCCGGCGGGCATAGCGGCAGCAGCAGTATATATAGCCACATTACTGAGCGACGAGAAAAGAACACAGAAGGAGATAGCGGTGGTTGCCGGAGTAACGGAGGTCACGGTAAGAAACAGATATAAGGAGCTGGTAAAGATGCTCAACCTGAACCTTCCACTGAGCTAGCCGAGCTAGCCAGCCTCCCTGGTTAGAGCCTTAAGATCCTCAACACCACTAACCCTATTATATATAGGGAGAAAAGCAACATAGGTAAGGAAAACAATCCAGATAGTGTAGATGTAGCACCCACCCTCAACCATAAACTCTATAGGGGGAGGAAGAGCACAGGAACCAAAAGAAATCAAGCCAACCTCACCAAAAACCAGGTAGAGGTAGATAAGGACAAAACCCATACTAGCCACAGGCATGAGGGCCGAGAAAACAGTTGTCGAGAGCATCTTCCTCCTCAAAAAAGCTATCCGAGACTGAACAATAATCTCCTTCTTCTTAGACCTAACCCTCGAAGCCTTCCTAACAAACTTTCTGGTCTCGGGCAGGATGCCAGCGATCCTCTCGGGCTTAATGATAGCCCTAGCAATAATAGCCATAATAAAGAGCGTGTAGGCGGAGACCACAGTAACCATCAAGACAAGGAAATTGATCTGATAAACCATAGAGCCCTCACAAGAAATATTGGAATAATTATTTTTAAGCATTAATATATTCACTATCAAGTAGGTGTGGTCCCCAATGGTTAGACCAGCATACCGAAGCAGATCTTATAAGAGGATATGGAAAAGAACACCATCAGGAGAAACAAAGCTAGCATTCGAAAGAAGAAAAAAGATAAAGCACAAATGCGCAAGATGCGGAAAAGAGCTCGCGGGCACACCAAGAAGCCATCTAGAGCAGAGGAAGCTATCCAAAACAGAGAAAAGACCAGAGAGACCATTCGGAGGAATGCTTTGCCATAGATGCCTCGAGGAACTCATCAAATCGGCGGTGAGGATCTCTGCAATCTAGCAGCACAGAAGCCGGTGACGAGGACCATAGCGACATCGCCCCAGAGCTCAATAAGCAGGGAAGAAACAGAATAGTTATAGCGGTAAGCGGGCCTCCGGGAGCAGGGAAATCCACGCTGGCCAGAGAGATAGCTGAGAGACTGAAGCTGAAATACCACTCAACAGGCATGCTTTTTAGAGAGATAGCCAGGGCCAGGGGTGTGTCTGTAGAGGAGCTTGATAGGATAGCTGAAAACGATCCTGAGATAGACCTCAAGATAGACCAGCTGGCTAAGGAGATAGCCAGGGAGGGGGGAGTGGTTGTTGAGGGGCATATAGCTGGATGGATCCTTAGGGATATAGCGGATATACTGATATACGTTACAGCGCCCCTGGATATAAGGGCAAAGAGAATAGCCGAGAGAGACAAGCTGAGCTATAGCCAGGCTCTAGAAGCCATAAGAAAGAGGGAGGAGAGCATGAGGAGGAGATTCAAGAAGCTATACAACATAGATCTAGACAGCCACAGCCACTTCGACATAGTAATAAACACGAGAAGAATAAGCAAGGATAAAATGATCAGGATAGCCCTAGCAGCAATAGAAGACACAGACAACGTATACAATATAAAGCAAGATAAACAATAAATAAAAGCGAGGTGCACCCTGATAGATGATAGAAACAGCAGGATAGACGTGCACTACATAATATCCAGAATAATAAACAGGTACCTAGGAGAGCTGAACGACGATATAGAATATGAGAAGGAGCTCAGAAACCTGCTGGACAGCCTGAGAGACGAGATCTGGGAATCATGCGGAGACTCAACCGGGTTATGCAGCAAACAGGTGGTTAGGGAAATAGTGAACAGATCACTGAAATCAGGGTTCGAAATAATAATAACGAAATACTCGGCAATGGAGGAGGCGAAATCGAGAATAATAGATATAGTGAAAAAGATCGTTGAGGGAATAAACGAATACACAAAAACAGCTATAGGAGAGGAGCTCATAAACACCTCATGGATAACTACGCCCTCAACCTATAAGGTTAAGATCGTTATAAAGAGGGAGATAGATCCGGAGGCGAGGCTAGAGATAATAAACGAGGCAGGAATAAAGATAGTGCTGGAACCCAAGCACAGAGAGGTTAAAACAGAGCTCACCAAAGGATCATATGTAGCCAGACTAGTATCCAGAGGAGTAGTGTATGCACAGAAAAGATTCGATATAGACAGAAACACCGAGATAGAGATAACACCAAGAGAACATAGACCGGCACAAAACAACATGGCAAAGCTGAAGAGGAAGACAAGAAGACTCAAGGCACCCTCTATAGGGTATGGCCTAGCCACAATAGCTCTGGGGTTCAGGGATCCATCAACAAGAATAGTATATATATCCATCATGCTCCTAATAGCATCGATAGCCCTACAGATAATAGCCAGAATAAGATAGGGGAAACCCTACCCACCCAGAAGATAGCCCAGGATAAGGAGGGCTGCAGACACAAATATAAATAGCTGGAGAAATGTGCAGTATATACACAGCGCAGAAAGTATAAAGAACTCAACATATATCAGGGAAGCAACGATAGGGATAGCGAGAATAGCTAGAGCCATAGAAAGCATCCTGTATCCAAGAATAATCGAGACGAAAAGAACAGAGAAAAACAACGCGCTAGCTATAGATAGATCCACACCCATGGGCCTAGAGTAGGGAGATAGATATATAGCGCTACAGGAGACAAACTCCGAGAGCTCGCAGAAGGCCCCAGGACCCCTATCGATATAGGATAATATAGATACAAAAACACCAGATAAAGAGATCACGGCGAGAGGCAGTCTAAATCTAAATTCCCCAGGCATCGACATCCAAATTGTTAGTTAAATATCCACAGCTATAAGTATATCGAGCCGTGAGGCTATAGACAGCTAGATGCCGTGAAGAGATCGGGTCAGCACTCGTAGTCGTCGGGGAGCTTAGCCCTAAAATACTTGCCTGTCTCGGGGCTCTTGAACAACCCGATCTTAACCCCCTTCCTGCCCCTAGGGGCTAGAACCCACATCTTCTCTGGAACGAGCTTGACCTCCTTACCAGT
>JALXCO010000187.1 GCA_026990885.1 Desulfurococcales archaeon | reverse complement strand
TGTAATATGAGTTCAGGCATAAATCATTACTTTAGGGTCTCCTCGATGTTTATCTAGCTCCTCGAGGGTTCTCATTAGATGCCCTATACAGCATATGTAGTTCTAAAGGATCTTGGGCCCTCATGTATTCTGGTCATTTTCTTCTAATCCTTTTCACTCATTTCTTGCTCGAGTTTCTTAAGCTCCTCTTCGATTTCCTTCTCTATCTCCTCTATAGGCTTTGGTGGCGGTGTTGTTGCTAACGTGTATCCTATCCAGGCCAGGATTCCTAGGACGCCTCCCACTGCGATGAGCGCGGTTAGCTGCAGTAGTATTAGGGTCCATTCTGTGAAGAATAGTATCCATGCATAGATTAGTATCCCGGCTATAGAGCCTGCACAAAGTAGGCCTCCAATCATTTGATCTTTACCCATGCTACGCACCCTAAACAGTTTTATTATTTGAGACATGATTATTTTTATCTTTTTCATGCTGAACCGCGTATCTCAGGGACCCCCGAATCTCTCCCTAGCTTTCCTAAGAGTCTCAGGAGTCCCCACATCGAACCACTCCCCATCCAGTAAATATCCATAGACTGGTGTAAGCTTAGCTAGCCAGGAGATGAAATTTCCAGGCGAGTCAGCATTCAGATCTTCTTCGACATATCTTAGGAGTAGCCCACGGATGGTTGATGGGAGTAGGTATATGCATGTACCTATTAGTGATGTGTCAGGGTTCTTGGGCTTTTCAACCATAGAGAGTATTCTCCCGTCATGGTTTAGCTTTACTGTGGAGTAGTGCTTGGCAAGAGATGTGTTCTCAACATCGTAGAGGGCGACTATCGGAGCTTTCCTTCTCACGAACTCCTCCAGCATCCCTGAGAGACTCGATGTGAAGAGGTTGTCGCCAGCCACAACTAGCATGTCTTCAGAGATCTTCGAGGCTATTTTTGCGAGAGCCCTTACAGCCCCAGGCTTCTCCTCCTCTCTAGTTGAGTTATCACAAATTATCTCTACAGCTGCTTCTCGGCTCCTCGCCCAGTCCTCGAAGTCTTTCTTGAATCTAAGGTTTGTGGAAATTATCACCCTGTTGACCTCTCCGAGCTCTATGACCTTCTCGTAGATGTAGTCTATTACTGGCCGTCTTCCCACCCTTAAGAGGGGTTTCGCCATGTTTTTAGTTAGGGGCCAGAGCCTCCTCGCGTATCCCCCGGCCAAGATTATAGACGCGAGCCTCAACCCTTCTTCCCACGTTTTTTCAAGAGATCGATCCACGGGTTATCTACCGCGGCGTCCGGGAGGGCTGTCTGACTTTTAGGCGCCTCTACCGTATCTGGGCTATGGCTCTCCACCTTCACCTCAACCTTCCCGCCTATTCTTGGCCTAGGTATGATGGATGGTTCCACTATTCCATAGACTCTTGTGTAACTAGGTCTGCTCGCCAGGACGCTTCTAAGCTCCTCGATTCTCTTGAGCAGGATCTCGAGGCTCTTCTTAAGATCCTCTTCTCCCCTATCCTTAAGTGGTTTTGAAAGCTCCTCTATCCTTCTAGACAGGGATTCTAGGAGAACTGCCAGCCTCCTGGCTTCTACGGCTTCCCTAGCCAGCCTCTGCTCCTGGCCCCTGATTATCATCTGTAACGCGGGTCTCATCAGGATGAGGACCAGGCTAGCGAAGATAACCTCCGTCAGGCCAACCCTCAGGCCACCTATCCGCTCAACCCTGGCAGGATCTAAGAATGGGAGCAGAATTCCAAAATGAATCAGACCTAAGAGACCTAAGACGAAGAGGACATCGAAGAATGCGTATGCTATAGAGGCGGTTTCAAGCCCCCTAGAGAGATAACTCCTGACCCTTATGTTGAAAAACGCGGCTGATGATAGGGCCGTCAGACCATAGATCTGGATGTAAGTGGATGGCCCCCACCTCAGCCAATGGTAGATCAGATCTGAGACAAGTATGCCTAAGAGCGCGGAAACCCCTATTATGAAGCCTATCCAGCTTAGGATGATTACAGGACTCGGTCTCTCATGATTCGACAGAGACCTTACGGGAACTCTCTTACGTGGATACACTATAGGTAGAGCCATCCCTCCCGGCTCTCCCAGTCCCATGTATAGTCCTCAGGTATGTAGAGCCCATATGTGACGCATCCTTGCCAGACATTGTATACCGGGTTCTTAGTCAAGGTTATGCTGGCTCCGGAGATCCCTCTCGATTCTAACATCAGCGCTAGCTTTGTCGGCGCGTCAACGGCCACATCGGAGAGATTCTCCGGAACTCTCCAGGCGAAGTTTCCTCCTGAGAGTATTATGTTCCTATAGAGGTGGGGCTGAATCTCGAAGCTGCACCTGCTCACGGACTCTATTATGACATCCGCCAAGCTCTCTGTCCCTAGTATGACTTTGCCTTCCATGAAGGTGTCGGATGGTTTATGGAACCCTCTCCTATAATATGACTGAAAGATTTCGTGGCCCGGATTGAAGAAGAACTCACCTATAAGGAATCTCTGCCAGCTGTTCTTGTCAAGATCTATTATTATCTTCGTGTTAGGTATCCTGAAAACGGCCCTAAACCTAGGATCATCCCGCATATTCATTATTTTCTCGAGGCTTCTCGGTATAAGGCCGACAGTCTCTTTGAATATTTTCACGAGCTTCTGCTCTCTCGCCAGATCGGAGTAGCCCGAGTCTTTCAGTATCTCCGCCGTTATCTGGTCGCAGTCGCTCCCCCCTCTATTCAGGGTTATCAGGGCACTGAATATAACGCCTCTGCTTATAGGTGCTATCTGAGTGTTTCCATGGCCAGCCTCTATGACCGTGCATGTAACAGCTTTCTGGGCTATGGCCACGGCCAGGGGCTGAGGTATTATGGTCAGGGCCTTCACCACCTTCCTCCCCTCCTCTTCGTTGATCTCCCTGTGAATCTCGAAGAGCCTCTCATACATGTACTTGGGCGCTGCAGCCGAGAGAGCGGCCACACACTTGAATCCACCGAAGGCCTCGTCCCTGGGGAGATACTTCAGCAGCCCATATCTTGTTATCTCCTTAACAACAATCCACGATCTATCGTCATCATACTCTATGACCCCATTTCTCATGGGGTAGACCATCCTCTCAGCCAGGTCTCTGCGTGCCTCGACGAAAGTGGCGACCTCTGGTCCGACTACCAGAACCTTTCTCTCTCCCTCCCCATACATCCTCAGCAGCAGGCTCCTCGTGTCAGGGAAGTAACCCCTGTTCTCAACTATGTCGGGCGTGTTACCTAGTGTTGCTGGCCCAAACTTGTAGTCAGAGGTCCCATAATCCTCTCCAAAGACCTCGAACTCCTTAGGAACAGTCATCTGGCTCACCAGATCTACCTGAACCGCACTATGTAAGTATTGTTTTTAGATCTCCTCAGACTCCCTGAGCACATCTCTCAGAGACTCTATCTCATGGACGATGTCTTCACGTTCCTTACCCTGGCTGCCTGAGAGGCTTAGCTGAAGCTCTATCAGGCGTTTAACGGCCCTAGATCTGAGGTCTCTTAACCTAGTCAACAGCTCATCCTCTTTGCTCCTCAGTAGGGAGAGCTTGGCCGAGTATTCTTCAGCCGACATCTTCTCCAGGCTGAGGCTTTCCTCAAGCTCCTTAACATTCTTCCTAACATTCCTTAAGCTGGATAAAACCTCCCTTATCTGTCCCTCAAGTGTGTTGACATGTCTCTCCATCTTTAAGGCCCCTACGACCGCGAGAATCTCTTTGAGCTCTCTCCAGAGATCTTCCTCGTCTCCAATCTTTCTGAAGGTACCTCCAGTGACGTTGGCCAGACTCCCTAATTCTATGACGTTTACCTCATCCCCTATGCCGAGCGCATGGATCTTTACACCCTTAGAAGATGCTTGGTACGCTACCTCTACAGGATCAGGCCCCACGTTGTTCTCACCATCAGTTAATAATATGACATGCTTATCCGTAGACTTGTCTCCAAGTAGGATGACGGCCTTCTCTAGCCCGTAGCCTATGGGGGTGCCACCAGCAGGTTTTAACGAAACCATAAGCTTTTCATATTTTGACATATTAGATCTGACATTTTCTATATTCTGGAGTGGGATGAGTATATCGGCCTTAGGAACATCTCCTGACTTCGTTGCATGGAAGAACATAACAGCTACTCTAATGCTTTTTGACGGATCCAGCGCTTCTTTGATAGCTTTGGACACAGCCTTGCACACCCACGTAATCTTCCTATCGCCTGATAACTCCTCATCCATGCTTTCAGACGAATCTATCAGGAATACTATGTCTATTCCAGCCAAGCCTACGTGTATCTTCTGATTTTTCTGAGAATCTTGGCCGCCCCTCTCCAATTAAGCTTACTTATCGAAGGGATCTCGAAGATATCCATTCCTGGCGTAATTCTAGATATCTGTAGGGCGAGAGCTCCACAATAAATCTGATATGCCTTATCATTCCTCCAATTACATGCATCCTTATTACCCCAAGATGTGGCTATGTAACTATTTTCCCAGGCAAATCGTATACCGATATTCCTGAGAATATCCGCGAGGCTTAGGAGCGGTTTAATCTGCTTCAGCACCTTCATTAAGACATTGATTGTTAACCGGCTTCTGAACTTCAAGCTCCTAAGCCTCGCGGCAAGTTCTAGCCAGGATTTCGTTAAGGGGTCGATATACTTCCACAGACCTTTATTCTTTAGCCTTCTTATAATCTCTAGTAATCTTTTCCTTATGGCTTGAGGCCCGTCAAGTGTTGGGTGCGGGATTACGGAAGGATTATCCAAGCGGGACCCCAAGCCTGCATACTTCATGATAGATATGACATTTTTATAATTGCTTATATATTTTTCGAAAAATAGTATATTAAGTATTAATTAATTTCATTTCTAAAACTAATATTTACCCCTCGAATCCTCCCCATAACTATCATCACAGTTCCTTTTACTTTTTATTCCTTCTTCCTTCTATTTTGGAGAAGAACAAGGAAAACATATGGAGTACCTAACTGAGGACGACTACATGCATAAGGGTGTGGAAGCTTTGAGAGTTCCGGGGCGGAGTAATATTCTATTGTCAGAAGTATGGGTTGAGGGGCTTGAGCGAAAACTTCCAATGAATCCTATTTGGAATCTTTTAGGTCTTTGTATAAAGGATTACTTGATACGGATCGAGTGAGGAAGGCGTTAAGCAAGCCCTAACTCCCCTCTAAACCATGTTTCAGAAAACATAACCTTATATCAAGTCTGGGCCCAGAATCTCTTGATGGGAGGGTAGAGGTGCGTATTCATGGATATTGTTGTCTGTGTGAAGCATGTTCCTCAGGTTTCTGAGGCCGAGGTAAGGGTTACGT
>JALXCO010000186.1 GCA_026990885.1 Desulfurococcales archaeon | reverse complement strand
GCGGAGATGTATGGTTCAACCCTCCTCTAGCTAAATACACCTACTGGGATGGTGATGTAGCCCGGGGCATCTGGGGGGATATACCTAAGGTGCTCACGAGATCATTCTCGCCTTGGGGCTGGGGCTGCACTAGGGAGGAGAACATAGGCTGAGGCATGGTCGAGTCGATGCCGTCTATAGACTACCTATACCCATCGCTTGAGGTGGCTACATACATAGAGGACGTGGATATAGACCTCTCAGACCTCTACGCCCTGATCCTTGCACAGAACCGCTCGATAACCTCTGGATTCAGCTACAGGAGCGATCTACCGCTTATGGCTTTCTACACCAACCCCAGCTACCCCGGAGACAGATACACAGCTCTATGCTACCCAGAGAGCTACACCCCATCGGTCAGGGCATGCAGAATCCAGAACCCCCCATTCGGCTTCAGGCTACTGAACGAAGCCGGGGTTGAGGTAGCCAACATACATATAGCGGGCTACACGCCACCACCCATGGATAGGGTTGAGGGCTTGCTGGAGTTCTCCTCGATGAGACCGATCTGGAAGGGGATAGCATACAGAATAAGATTCGAGAAAACCTTCGAAACCCCTGTGGATGCCCCGGCGAGATACTATCTAGCGATGAGCGTTCCAGCAGTAAACATATACGATGAAGCCGGAAACCTAATACACACAATGACAGGAGCAGTAGTAATACACGCCAAAGCAGTAATCAAGGTAGGGGATAGAGACATAAACTATACAGCTAGACCCGAGCTCAACTACATAGTCTCTATAGACGATCTAACCTTCTCCCAGCCGGTAAGCTATAGGGGCGGGGATTCGGACGGAATCCAGCCGTATGCGATATATCTTGATTCCGGGCTGAACAACAATGTGGGGAGGTTCTACATAGAGCTGGGGAAAGAAGGGCAGAAAATAAAGAAGATAATAGTCGATATATACTACTTCCCCACACTCACAGGCATAAACTACCCGGTCAAGCAGTCCGAGCTGGTGAGCATCAACACCTACAGCTCGTGGTTCCCCGATAACGGGATACCGATAAGGAACCCGCCATACAACCTGAGCGACATGATGAGCCTCTGGCTAGACAACCAGCCAATGATAGACTGGGAGAGCGAGGGATACGTAGACTGGGAGCCAGACATGGTCTATACAAGGGCATCCCCACAGCCAACAGCATTCGCAATAGTAATGATCCCGATAAAGAACGAGTAGCAGAAGAAAACCCGGGGGGAGGAGAGAACACACCAAAAATGGCTTGAGATCACACGGTGTCTGGCTTTTTCTCTCCTCCCCCCAAAAGATCCATACAGCAAGAGGACTTAAATGTTTTTCTCTCTACTGAGGTCAGTCCCTACCAACAAGCCTCTCCACAGGCACACTATATGTCCTCTCCTCTACTATCTCCGCTACGTTCCTCTCGGGGTCGTAGGCGATCTTCACGTAGCCAACAAGAGTCCTGCCAGTAGAAGCAATCCTAAAAGCCAAATCAGAAAGAAACTCCACATAGAGCCTATCTACAGCACCCCAACCCCTAGTCCATGTGTCATCCACCTCTATAAGTAATACACCGAGCCTCATACCGAGAATAGGATCACCCGGAATATTGAATATATCACCAGCTAGAGTCTCACCCCTATAGACTAGAGGTCTAAGGATATTCATTGTCTTGTTGTAGGCGATCTCCTCAGCCACCCCAGTAGAGATTATGTCTCTTGGCACATCACGTATAGCCCTAAGGAGAAAATACCTATAGTACCTATCCAAATCAAATACTTCATTATATAAGGGATCAACTATATGTATTACTGTGTATCTATCTAGTAGTGTTTCTGGGACGATAGCTACTTCGTTTGCTGTGTATGCTATTGCTGGTTTTGTTGCTCTGCATTCTATTACTCCTCTGTCTAGCTGGTATTCTGCTACAGCCATCTCATTCACATCACCATACTTGATTATTACTGGTTTTTGGTTTGATGTGTGCTCTATGTATTTGGTTATTGCTTGTTTGAGTTGTTCTGGTGTTTGTGTTTGTGGGGCTATTACTTTTATTTTTAGGTTGTTTGTTTGTGGGTTGCAGGTTAGTTCTGCTAGGTGTATGCCTATGCCCCTTATCTTTAGTGTTAGCCAGTATGCTAGGGCTACAGATCTCTCTTTGTGGGTTAGTAGGTCTACTGCCCATGAGCACATGCTGTAGTATCTCTTGAAGGCTTCTGGGGTGTCTATTCTTGATGGTGGGTAGTCGATCATTCTCAGGTTCCTGAGCATTGTGTAGCACATTGCGTCCCTCCCTGTTAGGGGTAGGCTGTTCACCCTTAGGTAGGTTAGGAGGTCTGCACCGAGGCTCTGTGCCCTCCCGCTTATCGGGTCGCAGAACACGGGCGGGTAGAAGCCTCCCCTACCCATGTTGTTGCATAGTCTAGCCCTCTCCTCAAGCCCTGCGTTCAGGTAGGCTAGAGCGATGCTCTGGTTTCTAGACCAGAGCATGAGCTCTATGCCTCTCGGTGCTGAGTCGATGGTGAAGAATATATCCCACTCCCTACCCTCCATCTGGGATATAACGTGCTGTAGGTAGAGGTAGTACTGGAGGAGCGAGATCCCGTCTATCTCACCGGAGCCAATATCGATAACCGTGTATCTGAATCCATCGATAACAACCTCCTCTATGCTCATGGATGCGTTCAGCTCGCCCTCAACCCATGTCCTGTTGAAGGGGATGGAGCCGATGCCGAAAACCCTGCCGGTCTCCCTGTGTGGAAGCCCCCATATAGCTGTAGCGGGGTAGTCCCACGGATTATACTTTGAGCGGAACCACTCAACAACCTCAGGAGGCGTATAGCGGGTAACCGCACCCTCGGGGATGTCCGTGTTCACACCGAAGATCTCCTCACCGCCACCCCCCCCCCCCCCCACACCGATGAGATCGAGAACCCCTAAATCCACAACCCCAAGAAACTCTGAAACCACAGCAAGGGCTAGAGCGGTAAGGAGAACAAACCCGAAAACCCTAGCCAAACCCATCGAGCTAAACACCCAGAAAAATAACCACACAAATAAATATATAAACCATAGCCAGAAGGGGAGAGGAGAGAACATTTCTCTAATGGCTTATAGTCAATATATTGATGGCTTTTCTCTCCTCTCCTGGGAGGATCTGTATTGCTAGAAGGTTTATATGTTTTTCTCTTTATCTCTCCGGGAGGGGGCATATAGCGATGTTGGGGGATATAACGCAACAAAAGATCTGGCGTGGAATCTAGATTTATAGGGGCATGCGTTATTGTTGTGTGGGGGTTTTATGCCTAGGGTTGTTAGGGCTAGGTATGTGGGTGGTGTGTTGAAGCCTCTGGAGCCTGTAGAGCTTAGGGAGGGTGAGGAGGTGATCGTGAAGATAGAGAGCCTTAAGGATAGGAGGAGAGTTGTTGAAAAGTTCTATGGGAGGCGAGGCTCTGCGCCGAAGGAGCTTTTGGATGAGTTCATGTTGGAGGCAGAAGCTCAGTGATACTGCTGGATACTAACGCTATCATATACTATCTTCACCGCATTGAACCCTATGCATCCAGGGTGAAGCATGTATTAATTGAGAGGGAGGACCTCGCAGTAACGCTCAGGGTTATTGATGAGGTGATCTTTACCCTCATAAGGCTTGATGCATTGAGGAGGTTCGGTATCAAGAGGCTAGATCAGCTACGAGAGCATATAAGGAGGCGTGGCATTAAAGAATTCGCTAGCGCTATAAACGATATTGAAGAGCTGATAGAAGAGTTAGGAGTAATCGTCCTAGACGATAAGGGTAGCCTAAAAGAGCTTCTAGAAGCCATAAGAAACTACAGCCTTCTTCCGGGAGACGCCTTAATAGCGGTAACCTGTAGGTACTACGGCATAGACGCTATTCTTACATTTGACGAGGACTTCAGGAGGGTGCCTTGGCTGAAGGTTATACCTTAACCCTGCTATGCTTTTTTGAGGTTTATAGCTGTTTAATACGGTGCCAGAGCAGGTTTTATATGGTTGTTTATGTTTTTGTGTGTTTTTGATTGTGTGGTTAATGGGGGTTTCCTGGTTCTCGGAGGCGGTAGGTTTATATGCATCCATACCCAGGAATATGCTTGGGTAGATCTCCGATGAGGGGAAGAGCCACTCAAAAGATTGAGGTGGCTCCCCGAGGAGGCATATACCTATGTGCCCTAAGGGGGATGTCTCCCCTCCAAGGGTGGGGGAGGAACGCTCCCTCAATGAACGATGAAGCCAGAGGAAGGGGGAGAACAAGAAATGATCTAATGACCATCTAAATACATACATAATAAAAACATATAAAGAGGCAAACCCATGTAGTTCGAGAACGCTTCCACAGCTAGTGTGAATCCCCTATCCATCTCCATCTCTTCACCGCTCTCGCTATCGATGTAGGCTATCGACTCTATCTCCCCGCTATCGCTCATCTCTATCCAGAAGTCCGGTATAACCTTTAGTGGGTCCTTCCCCATAACCGTTCACCTAAACCGTACCCTCATATATCAAACTGCATCGAAGTGTATCAGGCACGGCTGGGTTCATCACGGCTGGGCATCCCCCTTCTCCCCGCCTGCGGGAGCTGTGCTCCCCTCGGCGAGGAGCGGTTCACGCCATAGTCCCTCTCGCCCAGCTCATCGAGATCATACCTACACCACTAATATATTCTACAGAAGTGCTTATAAGCTTTTCTGTAGCATATAAACTTGGAGGGGGATACGTTGCCCGAGGAATATGTATTCCATGCAAGGATTTCCAAGACCAGTCATGAACTACTCTGTATCTATATTCCGAAGGAGCTTAGTGAGAAGATGAGACACCTCTACCGCAAAGAGGTAATAGTGCGTGTTACGGCACCAGACAAGTAACGATGTGGTCGATGCAACATCACTCATAAGACACGTTACCATAACTGGAAAACTAGTTCCTACTTCACCAGAAAACTATATGAAGCTAGCTAGATTGGCACACGATTTTAGGAGAGCAGTACTCTACGCTACACGAATGATAACTAACAATATGAATACTAATGCTATACTCAGAGAGCTTAGAGGTATGCTAAACAAGGGTTATGGTGATCCAGCATATAAAATAGCTAAAGCTGTGGTTGAAGGATGCAGGTTTAACGGAGGTAATCCAAAACACATCACGGTGAAGAAACTCTTCATAGTTAGCGAGGGCGAAGCATCTAGGTTAGGAAATAGGAACATTAGGCTTGAATCGACTAGCACGGTTAAGGTTAAGTATCCATACGATGGCTCATGGCTTTCCTTCAAAGCATGTTTCGGAGAGAAATACTTATCACTCATCAAAGAGCTTGTAGAACATGTGAAGCACAGAAAGATTAGCTATAGTGCGAGAATAGTGTTCCGAAGAGGGAGAATATATCTTCATCTATCTATTCCCATAGAGCTGTACATGAAATATTTCCGTAGAGGGAATGCTAATGGTTCTCTGATTGCCGGTTTCGACTTGAATAGTGATAGGATTAACATGGTGATAATAGATGGATATGGAAGAATAAGAGATATAAAGACAGAATGGTTCCCCGAGGTAACGTCTCACGGTTATCCAAGGAGAAAAGCTAAAACGAGAAGACTTGAAGCCCTCGCTAAGCTACTTAGATACTCTTTCCATCATGGTGTTGGTACCGTGGTTTTTGAGAACCTGTTAGCCATAAAGAAGAGGAGATACACTAGGAGCAGGAAAGCTAACCGCAAGATAACGAGGTTCGCCAAGAGAGAACTACTCCAGCATGGGATACTTATGGCTATGAAGTATGGCTTCAAGGTATTACTTGTTAATCCCAAGGGAACCACTAACTCAGAAGAACACGGTAAGATAATGAGGAGATATGGACTAGATAGACACACAGCTAGTGCATACATAATAGCACTACGTGGCATAGAAAGACATAGTTTGATACAGAAAATTACACTTTAACGTATCTGCCCCGGAAAGAAAATAGTTATAAAACACCATCCCGAGAGAGATTTATGGGCGACTCGGAACGGTGAACAGCATTAAGGCTGTTTCCACTTTTTTATTAGTTTTAGATAGTTTCTCAAGACTATAGCCCCGAAAGAAATATAATCTGCGAAACCCAATGAGCATAGCGATTACCGAGGATTCCCGAGAACCATAGGGCTGTGAACCCCTAGACAACTAGGGGCAAGCCACCTGCGGTGAGGGGGCTCGGGGAGACCGTGATGAACCAAGTCGTGCCAGATAAATGAAGACACGGCTCAGGTGAACGGAGTGCATCATCACTCTATTAGGGTTTTAGGATTATGAGCAGTATTGTTGCTATCAGTCCTGCGAATGCGGTTATAAAACCTATAGCCATGTAGATCAGCATCCTCCTCAAATCATCAATCTTCCTATCCAGAGCATCGAATCTGGAATACATCTCGCTTCTAACCTCTTCGATCTTGGTGTCTATATATGTTCTGAGTTCTCTTATCTCCTGCCTGAGGTCGACTATACCCCTCTCTATAGACTCCAGCCTCCTATCTATCTGCTCGTAAGCCCCCTCAAGCCTAGCCAAACGCTCCTCAATACCCGGCTTAGCCACCCCATATCATCTAAGAATATCTAGGAAAGCAACATATATAAGTCTGGAGGGGTTCAGAGGTAAGGAGATACCTAAACAAGCGAATAGCCTTTAACCGCTCACCCGAGAATGGTTTTGTTGTTTTTAGTGATTGTTTATATCCATCCTCGGGTTCATTACGGTTTTATCCCTTTTCTCCCCGCTTGCGGGGGTGCATCCGCCCTAGTTGCCCTTCCTGGAGGGGTTGCTAACCAAGGGAGGTTCCTTCCCTTAATGTTTAATATAAATTCTCGGTATGTTCTGTAGTAGAGGTGTTTAGGGTGGTTAAGGTTAAGACAAGCATATATATCGATAAGGAGTTATGGGAGAAGTTTAAGAAGCACGTGTCTAGAAAGGGTGTGGAGACTAGCAAGCTCCTTGAGGAGATAATTAGGGATGAGATGATCGAGGATACATTAGAGCATATACTGCTAGGCTTAGCCAGCTCTGAGAATTATGAGATAGATTTTGAGCCTGTGAAGACTAGAGAGGGTACTGTAAGCGAATTGATCCGGGTTATGAGAGATGAGCGATCAAATAATCTACCTGGCATGAGAGTTCTAATGGAATATTGGAGAAGTTCTGGAGACTTTCGATAAGGCTAGAAATATAGGTAGAATCGACAATCGGGCATACGAGCTCGTTAAGAATAGATTTCTGCTAGAGATCAGGAGAATGATAAAACTGGGAATTATACTAGTTGTCCCATTAAAGATTAAAATTCTAAAAAACAGCTGGAAACTGGTAGAAAAATACCACATCTATGAGGCTGACGCTATACAGATTGCATCAGCAAAATATGTGGATTCATCCCAATTCCTAACCGGAGACAAGCGGTTACACGAGGTAGCTGTAGAAGAGGGAGTGAGCTACCCCGCCCTTAAGGGGTGGGGGCTTCTCCCGTTCTGCCCGCCTTCTCGGTTGGTGGCTTCATGTTGGAGTTAAGGGTTGGCTCACTACAGCCCCATCCTGCCCCTCTCATTAAGGAGCGGGCTAAATTGATTGCAGAGTTTAAATCTCTATTATAGATCAAGCCGCATCTAGGGCACCTGAACTCTCTCCCATCTACCTTTCGGGCAACATGCCCACATCTGTGGCAGGTTCGAGAAGAATTCTTAGAACTGACATACGCAACTGGAATCCCTTCCAGCCCTGCCTTATACTCGATATATGTCTGGATCTTCCTGAAGCTCCATGAATGTAGCCTTCTATTCAGCATAGAAGAACCATTAATGCTTTCCCTTATATTCTTCAGTCTCTCCATGACAATTACTGGTTTAGGGAATTATTAGGGTTATAGCCGGTATTCCCGTAGGGATGATTGGTGCTTTTTAACCCTTCAGCACCAATACATTATTGTTGTGTGGGGGTTTTATGCCTAGGGTTGTTAGGGCTAGATATGAGGGTGGCGTGCTGAAGCCTCTGGAACCCATAGACCTTAGGGAGGGCGAGGAGGTGTTTGTGAGGATAGAGAGAAGCCTTAGAGAGAGGCTAAAAGACCTTATCGGCATCTTAGGTGATTCCGGCGAGGAGGAGCTGGAGCGGTATATTGAGGAGACATGGCTCTCTTGATTTTCTTATGCATTAAATAATTTTATAGCTGAAGGCGTGTTTCCTCTATACATTGAGCTGAAGCTATCGAAAACCAGCTAAAACTTCGTGGGTAGCGGGGACGCTGGATACTATTCTATGTTTTTGATCTCTACTATAATGGGTATAATACCTGTAGGTAGTATGGTTGTTCCATAAGAAGTTATCATTTCTAATACCTACTTAAAGGCAATCGAATATGCTGTTGCCGTATATCTATCAACTCAGGAATGTTCAGTAAACTTTGCTGTGTGTGGATTACTTTTGGTTGTCTCCGGTTCTCGAGAACAGCTCTTGTTGGGGTTAAGGAGGTTGGAGCATGCCGTGATGGAACCCACCCGTGGCAGAATACATGAAGACATGATTTAGGTGAACGGTTGTTTTTAAACAATAATTAAAATTTAATCCTTCACATAATAATCTATTTTATGGTGGGAATGTTTGACCTACTACTATGAAGGCATAAGAGTGCCCTGGGTGCCAACTCGTGAAGAGTTTATCGAGCAGGCTCTCGATCTAGCTAACGTGGGCAAGGGTGATATACTGTATGATTTGGGCTGCGGTGATGGTCGGGTTGCTATAGCTGCGGCCAAAAGGGGTGCTAGGTCTGTTTGTATAGAGCTTAACCCGGAGCTGATTCAGAGGGCTGTGGAGAAAGCTAAGAGTGAAGGTGTTCTCCACAATATAACGTTTATCCGGAATGATTTCTTCAAGGTTAATCTCCACAACGCTACTGTTGTGTATATGTATCTCTTGAGGAGTATTAATGATGTTCTTAAGCCCAAGCTAAAGTCTGAGCTTAGAAAGGGGACGCGTATAGTTTCTCTGGATTTCGAGATCTCTGGCTGGAAGGAGGTTAAAAGTGTGAGGGTGTCGTCGCCCTCTAGAATAGGTACCTACTATCTCTATATTATTGGCGTTAGCGATGTATAGGGGTCTCCAGCTCTGGGCTAATATAGTATGTCGTCGAGGCTTCTGATAACCCTATCCATGTAGATTCCGGCTTCTGGAGCTATATTAGCTATCAGGGATCTAAGTTCTTTTAGCTGTCGTGACGCATCTTTAAGGTCGCTCGATATTGTTCTCAGCTCCATCAATGTGTATAGCCTCTCTCTTATTCTCTCTAGCTCAATGATCCAGTTACTCAAGCTGTTTCTCAGCTCTATAAGGCTGGCTCTATCCTTATCTCCCTCATTGATAATCGCTATCCTCCTATCAAGCCTATTCACATTAAGCCTCAGCCTGGTTATCGCGTGGTTTATATCCACGATCATTCTAGCGTAGGTCAGCCTATAGTTGACCTGTTTCCTCTGTTTACCCCTAAAAAACAGGACTATACACCTGATATAATGCTTCGTTGATTTTGGTTTTATAATTATTTTGGAACAATAATGTTTTCGGATCAGTAGATCTAATAAATATAAGTCCCCATTGAAATATAATTTAAGGCGGTGGCGGCGGGAGAACCCCCGTGACCGGGGTTCGAATCCCCGCCCGGCTACCATTACATCTTTCCCCAGTATAGTTCTGTAGTTGCTCTGCATGTAGATGTGTTATGAGGGGGGTTTCCTATAAAGATCTTCTTAAAGACAAGCTTGATCCCACCATACTATCTAGGATACCAAGAAGCTTCGATATAGTGGGTGATATAGCCCTTATCAAGCTTGATCCCGAACTGGTTAGGTATGGCCCAAGCATAGCCGAAGCCATTATGAGCGTGCATAGAAACGTTAAGAGTGTTTACGCTAGATTCAGGACAGTTGGTGTCGAGAGGATAAATGAGCTTACCCATATAGGTGGAGAAGATAGAAGCGAAACTATATATGTTGAGAATGGAGTTAGGTTTAGAGTTGATTTAAGGTACATGTATGTAAACACTAGATTATCGACGGAAAGGCTCATGATCGCTAACATGGTTGGGGACCATGAAAGGGTTCTCGACATGTTCTCAAGCTATGGACCATTCTCGCTCAATATAGCTAAGATCCGTGAAGCCGAGGTGGTGGCTACGGATATCAACTGCCGCGCCATAGAGTTTCTGGGCCTCTCCCTAAAGTTGAATAGGTTGAGGGGGGTGGTGTACCCTGTGTGTTCCGATTCCTACTATCTTGATAGGGTTTTCGGGGAGAGGCTTAGGTTCACGACTATAATTATGGATAACCCAACCAATGTTGCGGTTTTTATCCCTGTAGCTCGATCCCTGCTTGAGCGAGGGGGCAGGATAATCATATATGTTCTTGCGGATTCCCTCGATGAAGCCCTTAAGAAGGTTTTATCTTACGCGGGTGAGGGGTTAAGGTTTGAGGGGTATAGGGTGGTGAAGGAGTACTCGGCTAGGTCATCCATATATAGACTTGTATTTAAAGATAATCAATAGGTATGTGGGGGATGTCGCTTAGAGAGGAGGTTTATATAGTTGCCGACTGGGACGCTGATGGCGCTGTTGCTGCAGCTACCCTGGTTTATTCCCAGCGGTATAGGGGTAAGTATCCCGTGGAGGGTAAGGTCTCTGTTGAGGCTATCCCTTCTGAGCCTAAGTACCTTGAGGAGCTGTTGGGTAGGCTTGACTGCTACCTTGCCCTGGTTATTATAGATATCCCTCTGCTCGCCGGTATACTGGAGGGGCTGAAGGCTTATAGGGAGAGGTGTAGCGATACAAAGATCATATATATAGATCACCATATAACAACACATGAAATGATTAGCGAGCTGAGCCAAGTTATAACTGAGCCTTTGATAGGGTATGTGCCCTCATCTAAGATAGCCTTTGATAGGGTTTCGCTGCTTATGGATGTTAAGAACAGTAGGTTAGAGCAGTTTGTTAGGGCTGCATACTATATGGATCAGGGTCTTAAAATACCTAAGGATCTACTGAGTATAGCTAGGTTGCTGAGCAGGATATCTAAGGCCATGAACTACTCGAAAGACGAGAATCTATGGAGATCTATTGTGGGATGGATCTCGTCGCCTGTCCCGCTCGCCCCATTTGATCTAGATAAGAAGCTCAGGGAGTTAGCCAAGAGATCGGATGAGATGGAGAGCAGGATAAAGCAAGCAGCTAATGAGCTAGCTATATCAGCCGTAAAGGTGGGTTTCTTTAAGCTTATTGATGCTAGAAAGAGATGGAGACGTAAAGGCGCTACCGCTCTGGCCTCTAAGATCTATAGAATTATAAATACGCCCCTCATACTGGTTGTCTCCACCAGGTCGGGAGACGAGATCCTTCTCATAATTAAGTACCCCAGGAAGGCATACAGGGTGGCTAGACTCCTAAAAGAGAGCGGTATCGCAATCAATATAGGTGGTCACCCATCGATATCTGTTGTAAGGCTTAGCAGCGAGAACTATGGTAGGGCTATCGAAATGATTAGAGCTATAAATATATCGAAAATATAGTTCAGAGGACTGGCTCGCTATAGCTACCTTGGCTAGTCGACTGTATAGTAGATCCTCCGCTTATTTCTACCCCTATTTTCAACTTTAAGTAGCTTTATCTTCCCTATCTCCCCAGTTCTCTTCACGTGGGGACCCCCATCAGCCTGTATATCTACTCCTGGAATCTCAACAATTCTCAGTATCTTGACGTTTGGAGGCATTCTCTCCGCAAGCTTCACTATTCCCGGTATCTTCATTGCTTCCTCCCTAGATAGATAGTATATCTTTACCTCGATGTCCTTTTCTACAATCTCGTTGGCCTTATCTATGGCTTCCTGGAAGATTCTACGATCGAACTTCTCTAGCGAGAAATCATCCCTGGCGTATTCGGGCTCTATCTGCCCCCCGGTTATTAGAGCGTTGTAGTCCCTGTACATTATGGCCGATATAACGTGCGCAGCGGTATGGAGTCTCATAAGCCTGTATCTTCTCTCCCAGTCTATAACGCCCTTTACCTCGATCCCCTCCCTAAGATCTGAGGGGTCCTCAACGATATGTATTATATCATCGCTCTGCTTATCGTGCCTGACGAAGGTAACTTTGTATATTCTGCCGTTGTGCTCGAGGTACCCCTTATCGTGGGCGACGCCACCGCTTTCAGGGTGGAAGGCTGATTTGTCGAGGATCACTTCGTTTTCATGCACCTTAACCACTTTAGCTGTGAATTCTCTTAGGTATGAGTCGTCTCTATATAGATGTATAGTTGCCATCTAGATCACCTTATACAGTGGTTTACATGCGTGTTTAAAAATAATATTTTTTAGGAGCTTAAATTTCATCGATAACATCAGTGGGGTGTTGATAAGGTAGATATATGCGGTTTAGGACTGGTTCATAGACTGTATAAAACCCAACTCTTTAAATACCATTTCTAGTTACAGAGCTATTCTTTGAGGAAGATGAGATATGGTATCGCTAAATGATATGCCCAAAAAGTGGGAAGGAGGGGAGTCAATAAGTAGCAAGATCAAGAAGACGTTTGGGAAGAAGGAGCCTATAAAGTATAAGCTTCTTATGTCTAACTACAGGATCAAGAATATGGTTTCGAGGATAGATGTTCAGCTAGAGAGATTGAGGGAGAGAGATAAATCCCTATTTGAGAGGGTTGTGGAAGCTATAATTTCAAGGGACCATACTAGAGCCCAGATGCTGGCTAACGAGATAGCTGAGATTAGGAAGGCGGTTAAGCAACTAACAGTTATACAGATAGCCATGGAGCAGATATCCATGAGGATAGAAACAGTACTGCTGCTGGGAGACACATTCGCTAATCTAGCCCCTGTTCTAGGGGTAATTAAAGAGCTTAAGAGCCTCGTGAAGGGTGTGTTGCCTGAGTTCTCATACGAGATGATCGAGCTGGAAGAGAACCTAAGAGAGGTAGCTATGGAGACCGGTGAAGGCCTATCAGTCACATCGACATATACAAGCTATTCAAGCCCTGAAGCAAGAAAGATACTGGAGGAGGCGCAGATTATAGCTGAGCAGAAGATGAGGGAGAACTTCCCAGAGCTTCCATCAGCTTCCCAGACGCAGGATATAGGTGCTGAAGCAAAGACATAAACCTATATACCTGGTTTATCGATTCCGGCCCGCGTCTAGTTTGTGTGTTGGGCGTAGCTGTATTTGAGGCTTTAGGACATCTTGTTTTTAATCGAAAATAATTTTATATTATTTTTAAATTATGTCCGGGGGGACCCCGCTGTAGAGCCCCCTTGGGTTTGATGGGGGCTTATTGTATTAAGTGTTTTTACCACTATACCATTAATGGGGGTTGCTCTGTAAATATATTTGATGGGGGTCTACAATGTTTTTTTCTGAACTAGCCAAGTATATGGAGAGGTTGGAGCTGACAACAAGTAGGATGCAGCTTATAGCTATATTAGCCAGCCTCTTCAAGAGGACCTCCAGCGACGAGATTGATAAGGTTATATACCTTATTCAAGGCAGGCTGTGGCCTGAGTGGTTTGGCGAGGAGGAGCTTGGGCTTGGTGAAAAACTGATTATTAAGGCTATTAGCTTGGCGTCAAACACCAGTGAGTATGTGGTTGAGCAGACATATAAGAAATATGGTGATCTGGGTAAGGCTGCTGAGGTCTTGAAGCAGAAAAGCAGGTCTTCGGTTGGGCTGGTTCAGTACATGCAGACGGCTAAGGGTGGTTTAACCGTTAGCTATGTGTATAGCTCCCTAGTTAAGATAGCTAAGCTTAGTGGTGAGGGGTCTAGGGATATGAAGATCAAGATTCTAGCCGGGTTGCTGAGGGACGCCTCGCCTATTGAGGCTAGATATATAGTTAGGTTGATAGATGGGAACCTCAGGTTGGGTGTTGGGGATGCAACTATAATGGATGCGCTGGCTCTAGCTTTTACGGGTTCTGAGGCTTCTAGAAGCATAATTGAGCGTGCATACAATATTAGGGCGGATCTTGGTAATGTGGCTAAGACCCTCGCCACCAAGGGTTTGGATGCCCTTAAGAAGATAGAGCCTGAGGTTGGTATACCGGTTAGGCCTATGCTTGCGGAGAGGCTGGATAATGCTAGAGAGATCTTGGAGAAGACTGGTGGTGTGTGTCTAGTTGAGTTCAAGTATGATGGGGAGAGGGTTCAGATCCATAAGAAGGGGAATAGGGTTATTCTCTATTCTAGGAGGCTGGAGAATATTACTCATCAGTACCCGGATGTTGTTGAAATGTGCATTAAGCATCTTAAGGCAGACAGCATAATTGTTGAGGGTGAGGTGATAGCTGTTGATCCTGAAACATACGAGTTTAGGCCTTTTCAGGAGCTTATGCATAGGAAGAGGAAGCACAATATAGAGGAGATCATTAAGGAGTATCCTGTTGTGGTTAGGCTTTTCGATCTTCTCTATGTAGACGGGATAGATGCGACAACGCTAATCCTTCCTGAGAGACGTAAGTTGCTTGAGAAGCATGTGGATCAGGTGCAGGAGTTCAGCATAGCCGAGTACGAGATTGTCGATAATGAGGAGGATATAGATAAGTTCTTTATGAAGGCTATCGAGAGTGGGTGTGAGGGGATTGTGGCTAAGGCCATACATAAGGAATCAATATATCAGGCGGGGGCCAGGGGGTGGCTATGGATCAAGTATAAGAGAGACTATAAGAGCGAGATGATAGACAGCGTAGACCTAACGGTTGTTGGGGCATTCTATGGGAGGGGTAGAAGAGCAGGCAAGTTTGGGACTGTTCTGCTTGCCGCATATGACCCGGAGAACGATGTGTTCAAAACAGTATGTAAGGTTGGGACGGGCTTTACGGATCAGGATCTGGTTGAGCTAAACAATAAGCTGAGTAAGCTGATATCTAGACAGAAACCGGCTAGAGTTGTTGCGGAGATCGAGCCCGATGTATGGGTTGTTCCAGAGCTCGTTATGGAGGTTATAGGTGCTGAAATCACATTATCCCCTGTGCACACATGCTGTAAAGGTATGGTTAAGAAGGATGCTGGCCTCTCGATAAGGTTCCCTAGATTTATACGGTGGAGACCGGATAAGAGGCCTGAGGATTCAACTACCGAGAAGGAGATATACGACATGTATCTTAAGCAGTTGAGGAAGGTTGAATCCGTACAGCATGAGGAGAGATAAGCTATATAGCGCTGTCTTTAGGGCTTCTAATTAGCGGTTTCTGCTTTATCGTTCCAGTCTTCTTGCTGTTGCTCTAATCGATAGTGCGGAGATCAGTAATGCTTCGAAGATCAATAGGTAGGTCTTCTGTACGGGGTCCCCTACATAGATCCCTAATATAGCCCGTCCTAGATCTGAAGCTACACTTACCGGGTTCAGCTCCACTAGAGCTATGAATGCGTCTGGAAAATGCCTAAATGCCTCAACGGGGTAGTATGCTGTGCTTAGAACGATCAAAGCGCCCGCTATAGATGATACTATGGTGAAGTATTTTGGGGGGTCCCGTATAATGAATGCTAGAGCTATATACATTAGTGAGATCGCTACTGTGAGCGGGACCGCGGGCAGCGTGGCTATGAGCAGTCTGTAGTTGGGTTCAGCCAGCACTATCCAGTATGAAAATATCGAGACTGCTGAAGCTATCTCCACTATCAATATAGCCACGATAAGTCTTGAGACGATTATCCCGGATCTGGGTATAGGTATAGCGTATAGATACAGTTCAGATCTCCCCATGGCGGTATGTACAATGGTTCCTATAGGTATTATAGTTAGCGTTGCGGCATAGATGGCTACTACTCCAGGGAGGATGAAAAGTATATATTTTTCGTCGATCAGTCTCGACATGACTAGGCCGAAGACAGCTATGTAGAGGATGCTAGTTAAGAAAACACCAACAAGCACCTGCTGTACCCTAAACCAGGAGAAGAAAGTGATCCTGGATATCAGTAGAATTCTATAGATGTATCTACCCAGGCTCAAACCACCCTACCACCCTCGCTGAATCTCTCTGAAAATATGGTTGATAGCGCTAGGAGGCCTATCAGGTAGGCGATAAATATGGATAGGCTTATGTCTCGCCCTATCAGAAGTGTGGGGTCAACGTTAAGCATGTGCTGGCCTAGATTAATGAAGTGTGTTAGGGGGTTCAGTAGCGATATAGGCTTGTAGGCGTCGGGCAGGTAAGCATACGGGTAGTTTCCTGTGCTGAATCTCTGGAAAATGTCGGATAGTACAAGCACGATCAATATAAGCTTCCAGTTGCTTTTAACGCTCATGTAGACTGTTGCCAGTAGTCCGCCGATCATTATTGAGAATAGAGCCATGAGCATGGCTAGATTTAGTGTTGATGCCACTATTCCTACTAGATCTATGGAGTTCAGTATTGAAACAAGAAGTATGAATGGGGCAAACAGTACTATGGAGATTAATCCTGAAAATAGCGAGAACCCTAGCGATATTGCGTATCTTGGGAGAGGCAGTATATAGGTGTAGAGATGAACCTCTGTTCTCGACGCAAAGAAGAATACTTCGTCTATAAACATGTACACGTTGCTGTAGAAGAGGATCAGCAGTATTCCTGGGGCCAGATATCTGTAGTAGTCCTCTATTTTAACTAGCTGGGATAGGACAGACGCGTATATGAGGATCTCTATTGCGGTAGCTATATAGAAAGTAGCTAGAAAGGTGGGGCTTATGAAGGGTGTGATGAAGTATCTGGATAGTAGGTAGGTTCTATATAGTGTTTTTAGAGCCATGGGCTCACTGCCCTATAGATCCGCTTATCTTTCTTCTTGTATAGTGGAGAAATACATCGTCTAGCGTGGGCTCGGAGACATTTATCGATTCTATGGTTACTCCCCTATCAATAAGAAGCTTGGCTATTTCAGCAACACGCTTCTTCGCTTGGGGGAGTCTTATAGCTATATATCTATCCTCGTAGACAAGGTGCGTGGGTTTAAAAAAGGATTCTATATCCCTGATCAAGGACTCATGTAGCTTCTCCCTAACCTTAAGCTCCACAAGCTCTCCAGAGGGTAGCCTCTCTTTAAGCTCGCTTACTCCTCCCACAACAACGACTTTTCCACGATCAAATATGACTACCCTATCGCTTAATATCTCGGCTTCATATATCTCGTTTGTGGCTACAATAACCGTGGATCCCTCATCGCGCAGCCTCTTAATCTCTTCCCATATAGCGTGTTTTCCATCTAGATCAACCATAGCTGTAGGTTCATCGAAGAAAGCCACCTCCGGCCTCTGAACAAAGATCTTAGCTACCTCAACCTTCTTAACCTGGCCCCCAGAGAGATTTATAAGTCTCCTATTAGCTAAATGATCCAGCTGAAGAATCCTTAAAACCCTACTAATCCTCTCCTCCCT
>JALXCO010000185.1 GCA_026990885.1 Desulfurococcales archaeon | reverse complement strand
CATACAACTGGGTGAACCTGTATATCGTGCCATCATGCCCAGTAACGGAGCCGCCATCGGCTTTCGTATTCCTGGTGCCTGGAGCCAAAACAGTTGTTCCATTCAAGACCAAGCTCCATGATTTGAGACTGATTGTTTTCGACTCGAAGGAGACTTACGATGGGAATATATCGGCTAAGGTATATGTATTTGAGGGACGTATAGAACCACCAAACATAATAGCCACCCCACTCTCTGGGGCTGTCTATATCGAGGCCGATGAAGATATACCCATCGGGCTGATTGGCGTTGGTAAGAAGCCATACGACTATGTGGAGGTCATAGTGAAGAATCCCGAAGCATTGTTGGGAGATGGAAAAACACTCATAAACCTACAGGTGGTGGTTGGGAAAAAGCCCGAGGAGTGATTCCAGGATTGATCATCCTGACGTGCAGTCATCACAGTTCAGCAAAGACCAATTAAATCATCGGTTATTTTTAATATATCCCAAGCTATTAAACTATAATTAAAGACAAAAACTAAAGAGGTATCGTGGTCTTGGGTGCTGGATTCTCGATCATAAACTATATTAGGGCAAGCTCCCCTGAGGCCCTGGATAAGGTTGTTTCAGCGTTTAAGGATAGGGTTAGGCTTGTTGAGAGGAGAGAGGGCTTTGTAGGGCTGACTGTTTTAGCTAATAGGGAGAGATTGGAGGTCCTCGTAATAACTTTCTGGAGGGATAGGGAATCCTTCGAGAAGTGGGTAGATAGTGAGGAGTTCAAGAAGGCCCATGAAAATGCACGCAGAAGAAGGATTGAGGGGACCTCCAGCGAGGGTGTGGAATACGACGTTGTCGAGTTCCTCGTTAAGTCTTGATGGCTACTACACATACCAAACCCCGTTATATTGGCTTGATCTTTAGCTTCTGCCGCCCTAAGGTGGTATGTTGAAGATCAGTATCCTAGCTGCAGACAGTATGGGGGTTAGAAGTGTGGCTACCGTGGTTGAGGCCTGTGGAATGACTATAGGGCTTGATCTTGGAGCCAGTATAGCTCCACGTAGATATGGGCTTCCTCCCCACGAGCTGGAGCTCAAGCGTCTTGAGGAGTCGCTTGATCTGGCTAGAAGATGGGTTAGAGACAGCGATATAGTTGTTTTAACCCACTACCACTATGACCACTATCTAAGTGGGGAGCCTGACCTGTATAGAGGGAAAACCCTACTGGTTAAGGATTTCGAGAGGGATATTAATAGAAGCCAGAAGTTCAGGAGCTATAGGTTTCTTAAGAGGAGTGGCTTGATAGATCATACACGTGTGGAGGTTGCCGATTCTAGATCATTTAGGTATGGCCCCTTAACCCTAGAGTTCTCCAAACCCGTGTGGCATGGCGAGCCTGGAACACCGCTAGGTAAGGTTATTATGGTCAGGATACTGTGTGAGGATCAATCAGTAATATTCACTAGCGACATACAGGGGCCTATAGATCGTGAAGCAATGGATATACTGAAGTCGTGGAGCAGGCCCAAGCCCCACACAGTAATCCTGGTGGGGCCGCCAACATACTTTGCAGGATACAAGACATCTGTTGAAGCGGTTACCGAGGGTCTAAACAATATTTTAGGTGTGATCGAGCATGTGAGGCCTAGGAACCTTGTTGTCGATCACCACCTACTTAGAGACCTAAAGTACTCCGAGCATCTTAAGGAGCACTATAGAAGATCAAGAGAGCTGAAGGTTAGGCTTACCGTTGCTGCCGAATACATGAATAAGCCCGTCGAACAGCTTGAAGCCCGAAGAAAGGAGCTATGGGGCCGATAGCTGTTTAATAAACCAAGAGTAGCGAGCTGGAAGCCTTCAATAAACACCGTCTCTATGTTGTGAGTTGAGGTCCCCCAAGGGGGTCCCCGATAAATTTTTTGCTTTATTAGGTGTGATTCTAGGATTTATCTAGCTGAGTCTGAATCCCTGTTTTTTAAGTAGCTCAGGTATGGTTTTGTTTCTCTTAACGAAGACGCCGTCTAATCCTGCGTATCTATCTAGGATCCTGATCCAGTCATCCACACCTGGGTAGCTAGCCATGGCTCTAAATGATAGATCTAGATCCTCGCTGCTGTACCTCCTATACCTGTTTTCGTGAAACACAACGCTTATTGGAAGCCTTGGTCTAAGCTCGGGCATCTCGTCGGGGACCCCTATTACCAAACCGAATAGAGGGTAGGTTTTTTCCGGCAACTCCAAAAGATCTATGATTTCCTCCGCAGCGGCCTGAACACCTCCTATAAAGCATATTCCATAGCCCAGAGACTCAGCCATTATAGCCATATTCTCTGCAGCTAGAGCCGCGTCGATTGCGGCGAAGATGAAGAGGGCGTAGTCGACGTCTCCCATAGATCTTCCTCTATGTTCGAGGAGCCTCTTCAGCCTATATAGATCTGCGAGAAATACGAAGAACTCACTTGCTGTGTACACATGCTCCTGGCCTATCAGATCTGAGATCTTTTTTCTCAGTCCCCGATCCTTAATCCTCACAGCAGTCCACAGATGCAGACTCGCATCTGTGGGTGCACGTCTACCAGCCTCCATTATCATCTCCAGGTCTCTATCCGGGATCTCGACCTGCTTAAATTTCCTAATGCTCCTGTGGTTGGCAAATATCGAATAGACGCGCTCACCTAGATCCTTAGCCAATATAGAGCACCAAGAAATAATAGAGGAAAAAAATATATTGTTTTCCCCTTAATATTATAGAGCCACCGCAACAGGATCCTTAATCAGCTCTCACTATCTAACTGGTAGGAGGCTTAATCATACTGAATTGGGGATCATGGATTCTGAAAAGATCTTTATGCCCCCACTCGATCTGTTGATAGGGCTAATAGCTTATTACCGTAGAGGTTATTTAAGATTTTTCGACTACTATATAGACTGTACCATAGAAAAGATCTATAGAGCCAAATAGCCCCTACACATTAAATATATTTTATAGAATCCACAATCTAGTAGAACTAGGTGTATACAGGCTGAAATACCGGTTGCTGGATATACTAGCGTGCCCGGAATGCAGGGGGCACCCCTTAAAGCTGTACGCATTTGTCGAGGTAGAGATCAAGGTAGATGGAAGGGCTGTTCGTGGGCTAATAGATCAATACGGAGGCAGAGGCCTTATATGTAGCTTTTACTGTGGATACAAAAGATCACTTGTAGGTGGCCTGGATGAAAGCATCGATCTATGTATAGCGTGTCTGTCGAGAGATGTGAGATACGGCATACTGCAATGCGGCAGGTGCGGCAGGTGGTTCCCTATTATTGCTGGGGTACCCATTATGTATCCGGATTATATCAGGCTACGCAGCAGAAGAGCCCAAGCCTTAGAAAGGGTGTTTTTAAAAAGATTCAGAGAAAGAATTCCATATGGAGCTATAGATGGAGAGTCTATGGATAGGCTAGAGAAGCGCAAGGAGGATAGCGTGGAGAGGTGATATACGATAGCCAATACGCAGTTAAGGGCTTTCCCTAAGAGACCAACCAGAATGCTTTCTGGGGTAACTATAGTTGCTGTGATGACCAAGCCATACAACTGCCCCCACGGGAGATGCATATACTGTCCTGGAGGCCCCGAATACGGGACCCCGCAAAGCTATATTGGTGAGGAGCCGGCTTTGATGCGTGCTATACACACCAACTTCGATCCGTATGAGCAGGTGAGGCTACGTCTATGGCAGTACGAGACTATAGGCCACATACCCAATAAGGTTGAGGTTATAGTTATGGGGGGAACATTTACGGCTATGCCGATAGAGTATCAGGAGTGGTTTATAACCAATATATATGACGCGGCAAACAGGTATCCAAAGCCGAGGGGTGATGGCTCGCCAAGCCTTGAGGAGGTGCAGGTGTCGAACGAGACCTCAAATATAAGGATTGTCGGTCTAACCATCGAGACAAAGCCTGATTGGTGTAAGGAGAAGCATATAGATAATCTGCTTAGGTTTGGTGCTACTAAGGTTGAGCTGGGTGTGCAAAGCATATATGACGATGTGCTAGCTATAGCTAACCGGGGGCATAGTGTTAGGGATACTATAGAGGCTACCAGGCTCCTTAAGGATGCTGGCTATAAGGTTGTCTACCATATCATGCCTGGGCTTCCGGGATCCGATCTAGATCGAGATCTAGATATGGTAAGAGAATTATTCGATAACCCCGACTATAGGCCTGACATGCTTAAGATCTACCCGACACTCGTGGTTCCTGGCACGGGGCTCTATGGGCTGTGGAGGAGCGGTAGATATAGGGCTCTGAGCGATGAGGAGGCCATCGAACTGGTGTCGGAATTCTATAGGTACATACCCAAATGGGTTAGAATTATGAATATGCAGAGAGATATACCAGCTGATCTGATCGCTGCAGGACCACGCAGAACGAATCTTAGGCAGCTGGCCGAGAGGAGGGCTCTGGAGAAGGGGATAGAGATAAGGGAGATAAGATTTAGAGAGGTTGGTAGGAGGGTCCCCGATAGAGATATCGATCCTGGCAAGATCGAGATAACCAAAGAATACTACGAGGCTAGCGGAGGGATAGAGGTGTTTCTAGCTGTTGAGGAGCGTGAAAGCTCCATACTTATAGGGCTGCTCAGACTTAGAATACCATCGGGCATGGGTCATAGACCCGAGATAGATAGTAGGACGGCCCTGATCAGGGAGCTACATATATATGGCCCCCAGATCCCTGTAGGGCAGCACCATAGGGCTGGATGGCAGCATCAGGGGTGGGGTTCTAAATTGCTTAAGACCGCTGAAGAGATCGCTAGACACGAGTTCTCATCCCTGAAAATATATGTTTTGTCCGGGGTAGGGGTGAGGGAGTACTATAGGAGGCATGGATATAGAAGAATACCTGGTACACCCTACCTGGCTAAGAGCCTCTCGGATTCTTAGCGGCTACAATATAGATATTGGTGCTCTCGTTCCTCAAATATCCCGTATATCCCGATCCCAGTATTCTGAATCCTGACCCCGAAAACATAGGCTGCAACACCTTCAGGGGGTATAGATAGTATATCCTTGGATACCTCCCACGCCTCGTTCTCCAATAAACGATATATCTCCATCGAATAGTCAACACACCAAATATCGAGACCAAGATATTCAGAAATGTCTGCATAAGAAACCTAGCCTGTCTCCATGACCATATAGCAGAGATCATTAATCCACCCAGCCTTAACACGCGAGAACCCTCCGAAAGCGCATAAAGCAGCATGGGTTTTGGTAAGTGGTGTAGAGATGCTATAGCTATAATCGAATCAACGCTACCATCTCTCAACGGCAGCTTTGTGAGGTCCCCAACTATGCAGTCGCCTATAAC
>JALXCO010000184.1 GCA_026990885.1 Desulfurococcales archaeon | reverse complement strand
ATACCATCGATAGCCTCAATGATTCTTGGGCTCCTGCTTTTGGGGAGCGGCCTATCGGTATTGAGGGAGGGTCTGAGGAGAGGCTCGCTATAGCTAGCCGGTAAAAACGCGCTTTGATTGCTGGGGGGTCCCCACGAAATACGTGTGTGCTGATACGGCTCTGGACTAGATGATGTGGGATGTAGCCCTGGTAAATGGGTCCAGAGAAATGGGAGAAGTGAATGTTGCCGATTCAAGAGAGGGTGAAGAGAAAAAATATAAATAGTGTTTCTATGAGGATCTATCTCTCTTCTTCTGGGCCACTATAGGCTATCCTAGAAGCTCACGCCACTTCTCGACAGCTTCCTTAGTGACCACCATCGGGACCTCTACTTCTCCTTTCCTTATCTTCTCCTCGAGCTCCGCTACAGCCTCCCAGACCCAGTCGGGGAGTGATTCCCTCATGTTCTTTACCTTTGCCTTTATCTCTTCAGGATCCATTGGAAGAACCTTCTTTCCGGTAAGCTTCTCTGCCTGTAGTCCTAGCTCTATGAATTCATCCAGATCCTTTAGCGTGCTCACAGAGATACCCTCAGCCTGTATACCCTCAACAACAGTTCCTATACCCAGCGTCAGGACTCCATCATACTTCTTTACTACATCCCTGAATTTACCCTCTATAACCAGCTGTGTAGCGTAGTAGACACCCTTATCCACACGCTTCATCATGCTTGCAAGCACGAACCCTGGATTTATCCAGTCCTGGTTAGCGTCGACACCAATCCAGAAGGGTGGACCCATATCCAGGCCCTTGGACTTGGCTATCTCTTCGACAGCTCTGTTTATACCCAGTCCTAGAGGCCCGGCTATATTGTAGACTGCGAATGCGTTCTTTGCGTACATGGCTTTAGCGGCTTCATAGCCCTTGGTTATATCGCTGAAGGTGCCTGTATATGTCCAGAGCACTCTACCCTTATACCAGCACTCTCCGTCCTTGCAGAATAAGCCGTCCTGCCACCCCTCACCGCTTCCGTACCTGCTGTCCTCACCTATTACTGGGGCTCTCTTACCGAACTTCTGCTCATACCACTTCAGCCCCCAGTCACAGCCCCACTTATAGCCTATCTCGAACTTCCATAGCACAGGTATCTCTATGCCGAGTACCGCACCTATGTAGGGGTACTCTCCTCCCTGCTCATTGTAGTATGCAGCTGCCAGACAGGCTAGAGCACCGACTAGAGCGCTTCCCTTATGCTCCTCAAACTTTATGTCCAGCATGTTCTCTAGTGGTTTGCCCAGCTTCTCCTTAGCTAGATCCTGGGTGAACGTGTCTATCCCAGCAAAGTTCTTGTCAGGGAACTCCTGAGCCACTGTTAGAAGCGCCTCGCTCAACAGGAACCCTACACCTACAATCAGAACAACATCGGGGTCCCTGGCTGCTGTTCTCAGGTTGGGTAGGTAGTCGGATTCGGACTTGCTTATCAGCTCCACAACTTCAACTCCGAAGTCTCGTGCAGCTTCATCCGCACCTTTAAATGCCATGTCGTTGAATGACAGGTCTCCTCTTCCACCAATGTCTGAGACTACAGCGATCTTAAGCTTCTTCTTGGGCGCCTCAGCTGGCTTCTCCTCAGCCTTGGGGGTGGTTTTCTCCTGTGCTGGCGTTGTTGGAGAGGGCTTCTCCTCGACTGCTGGTGTAGGTGTTGGTGTCTGCTGCACCTGCTGAGGGCCGAAGAGGGTGAAGTAGGATGCTACACCTATTATTATTATGGCGACTACAGCTATTACCGCTATTCTCGATATAGCTAGTTTCAGTCTCCTCTTGCTTATATACAAAACCCTTCACCAGAAAAAAGTATAATTAGACATTATATAAAGTTTCGATCTTACTAATAGTGTGGTAGCGTTAAATTAGTTTATTTATTTTATTTTGTTCTAACCATTATGCCTCCCATCAGCAGCCCGAGATCCTTTATGGTGTATTCATCCGCTTTCCTAATATCCATTATCCTGCCTCTATACATAACCGCTATCCTGTCGCTGAGCTGAAGTATCTCATCTAGATCAGCTGAGACTAGAAGAACAGCTTTACCCTCATCCCTCATCCTGGCTAGAAGCTTCCTTATAGCTAGTGTAGATGCTATATCAAGCCCCCTGGTTGGGTGAACCGCAACTATAAGCTGCGGCTCCTTGCTGAGCTCCCTGCCAACCAGGAGTTTCTGCCTGTTTCCTCCGCTGAGGCTTTTAGCCTGGATCTCTGTTGATGATGCAACGATGTTGAATCTCTTAATCAGGTTTCTGGCGTACTCCTTAACTATGTTCCACAGTATCCTGTAGCCCCTGGTGAATTGCGGCTCCCACTGCCTCGATAGAATGCTGTTTTCGCTTACTGTGAAGTCGAGTATCAGCCCGTATCTATCTCGATCCCCGGGGATGTGGCTGATCCTGTTTTTATAGACATATATAGCCGGCTTATTGGTTATATCGACGCCGTTAACCATTATTCTTCCCGACTCAACGTTCGTTAGCCCTGTGATTGCCTCAACAAGCTCTGTTTGGCCGTTGCCCTCCACACCCGCTATCCCAAAGATCTCTCCTGGATAAACCTCGAAGGATACGTCCCTAACCGCTATGTTTCCCGATCTATCCCTGACATGGAGCCTCTCAACCACTAGTATAGGCTTCCTCTTATCTATGGGCCTGCTGGATCTTAGAAGCATATCCAGCTTGAGCTCCTCACCAACCATTAGGGTTGCCAGCTTCTCCGGTGTAGCCTCCTGCGTTAGCAGTTCTCCGCTAACTCTTCCTCCCCTCAAAACAACTATCCTGTCTGTGATTTCTAGGGCCTCCTTTATCTTGTGGGTTATAAATATAACGGACTTCCCGGAGTCCTTCAGCCTTCTAATAACCTTGAAGAGCTCCTCTGTTTCCAGCGGTGTCAGAAATGTCGTTGGCTCATCAAGTATCAGGAGATCCACACCCTTATACAGCATTTTAACTATCTCTACCCTCTGCCTAATCCCCATTGGGAGATCTTCTATGGGGGTGTCTAAAGGTATCTCGAAGCCTATCTCCTCAAGAAGCTTCTCGATATCCCTTCTGACGGCCCCCAGCCTAAGCGGCGTAACTAGATCTGCTATCGCGCTAGACCCAGACCTGCCCCTGCCAACCTCACTCATGATTATGTTTTCAAGGGGCGTGAAGTTGGGCACAAGAGAGAAATGCTGATGCACCATACCTATTCCTTCAGCAAGGGCGTCTGAGGGGTTTTTGAATCTGACCCTCCTATTCCTCACATATATCTCTCCCCTGGTGGGCTGGAGCACTCCTGACAGTATCTTCATGAGTGTTGTTTTTCCAGCACCGTTCTCTCCTAGGAGACCTAGCACCTCTCCCTTCCTGATAACAAGATCCACTCCCCTAAGGGCTACTGTACCGTCCCTATAGACCTTAACTATGTTTTTGAGCTCGGCAAATACTTGATCTTCTTGCGGCATTGAGTATCCAATGAACTTTAGGTTTTCATTGTAATAAATATTTATAGTTTTTACTTCGTAAAATCTCTTGATATCACTGCATATAGGTGCGGGGTGTTGAGCAGCAGCCTGGTATATCAGAGGCTCGCTGAAACAGTCACCGCTCTCCTAATCGGGCTTTTTCTAGGCGCTGTATTAATGACTATATACGGCTACGATAGCCTCCTAGCGTATTCATCGCTGTTTGTTGGGGCTTTCGGCAGTGTTTTCGATCTTGCCGAAACCCTCGCCTTCGCAATGCCGATAATGCTCACAGCATTAACCTTTGCTATCGGTATAAAGGCTGGGCTATTCAACATAGGTGCCGAGGGACAGCTGTATCTAGGGGCTATAGGAGCCATAATTGTTGGTGGGCTACTTGCCCTTCCGCCCGGGGTTCATATGGCTGCAACCATCTTAACCGCTATGCTGTTTGGGGCGTTGTGGTCTATTGTTCCGGCGCTACTCAAGATCTTTAGAGGGGTCCATGAGGTTATATCAACCATAATGTTTAACTGGATCGCATACTACTTCGTCATGTATTTAGCCCTATACCAGCTTGCCGAGCCTGGAAGGTCTGAGAAGACTATTTCGGTTCTAGAGACGGCCAGGTTTGAGGTGATCATGCCGGGGACAAGCCTGACTGGAGCAATATTTGTTTCCGTGGCCTTCACCCTGATAATCTTTGCCTATATATCCATCACTAAATCAGGCTTCGAGCTGAGAATACTGGGTGCCGGCGTGGACGCGGCGAGGTACGCGGGGATAGATATAAAGAGGGTCACCCTATCGGCGTTCCTGATTGGCGGGCTTGCAGCCGGGCTGGCTGGAGGCCTACAGATTATTGGGAAGCCGCCCACATACGCTCTATATGGTACTCTAGGCAATATTTTTGGTCTGGGGTTCGACGGTATAGGTGTCGCGCTTATCGGGCGTAACCACCCTCTCGGGATAATATTCGCCTCGATATTCTATGGCGGCCTCCAGCATGGGGGTAGATATATGGAGTATCAAGCCGGTGTCGCCTCCGAGCTTGTTAGAGCTGTCAATGGGCTAATCATAATATCGCTTGCGGTCCCAGAGATCGTCTCCATGCTGAAGAGACTACTTAGGAGGTGATGGGTGTGAAGCACTACATGAGGCTGCTCCTGTCCCTTGCGGCTGTGGCTGTATTCATGTGGATACTGTCGCTTTTCGGGTTCAACACGAAGGTCATTATAGAGGCGACGCTACTTGCTATGACCCCTCTAGCTCTAGCCGCTATAGGAGAGAGCCTGAATGAGAAGGCTGGGACTGTAAATATCGGGTTGGAGGGTATATTCCTGATAAGCGCCTTAACTGGCGTGTATGTTGCCGAGATAACTGGAAATGGCGTTATTGGCCTTCTAGGCGGGGCTCTTGTTGGTGCGTTTATAGGGTTTGTATTTGGTATTTTGAGCGTCTATGGGAGGGGGGACCAGATTATTGCGGGTATGGGGATCAATATATTCGCGCTGGGGTTCGTGCCGTACTCCTTGATGGCTCTCTGGGGGACCCCCGGAATACGTATACCTCCTAGAGAGGTTCTTGTGCCCCCTATCGACACGCCGCTAATAAGTATAAGCGGCGTGACTATACTCACGATATTTATAGCTATAGCCGCGCACTATATACTCCATAGAACAAAGATCGGTCTATGGATCAAGGCCGCCGGCGAGATGCCCGAGGCTCTAGATGTGGCCGGTGTGAGAGTGGATCTGATCAGGGTATCAGCATCCACTGTAGGTGGAATGCTGGCTGGCCTCGGAGGAGCATTCATGCCCCTAGCGTGGTTCGGGGGTATAGTAAAGGAGATCTCGGCTGGGAGAGGGTTTATAGCTCTCGCATGCTTGGTTTCGGCGGGTCTCGAACCGATTCTAGCTTTAGGGTTCGCGTTCGTTTTTGGTTTTGCCGAGAGCATAGCCTTTACTGTGGCTGTGACTCCGGGGTATAAGGAGGCTGTCCCCTACCATCTAATACTGATGATACCGTATATAACAACTCTAGTTATTGTCGCGATATTCATAGGTAAGAGAAGATTTCCGAGAGCTCTGGCTACACCCTACTCTAGAGAGTAGATCGCTACAGGTAAACCGAATAAATATTTTTTCAATTTACCCATCTAACGATTATAGTCTCCATAGCCAACTATAAATCATGGAGGGTATAGTAGGGTTACACACCATCTACCGAGGTACCTCTAATGGCCTCTATAGCTGAGGAGGACTTCACAGAGCACCTTAGGGAGCTAACATCCAGGCTCAAGCGTGTGTTCATCGTATTCAGCATTGTCTTGGGTATATATCTTTTCCCCCTCAACATAGTTGAGTTCGAGGGCGGCGAGAACATAGATCTGTCGCAGGCCCTAAGCGACATGATACAGAGCATAGCTAACGGAAACATAACCATAGTAGGTAAGGGGGTCGAGAACTATAGGAGCCTAACCACAATGTTCCTGAACTACTCATTCACATACCTACTGCCCGAAAACGCAAAGGTCTTTATAGGCTCATCGATAGGGGTGTTCACATCGATACTGTGGACAGCAGCCCTACTATCGATAATAACGATCCTGCCCTACGCAACCTACGAGGTGCTGGCATTCATATGGCCAGGCCTATACGCACACGAAAGAAAGATACTGAAGAAATACCTGGCTATATCATGGATATATATAGCTGCAGGCTTCATATTAGGCTTCTACATAACAGCATACACAATAATAAGAATAGGGGTAGCGTGGGGGCAGAGCGTCGGTGCAGAACCATGGGTACAGCTACAGAGCTTTCTATCAGATCTAACAACATCAATCCTAGGAACAATAGCCCTATTCATAGCACCACTAGCACTCCTAATAGCGACTGAGCTAGGACTAATAGACCCAGACTCAGAAATCTTCAAAAACAAAAAGCTAATATACGCAATAGCATGGGTAGTAATAGCCTTCTTCATGCCAGATATAACAACAGTAGTACTCCTCCTAATATTCATCCTAATATATGAACCAACCTTCTGGTACATGAAAAAAATAAAGAAACAAAAGCAATGGATAGAGAAAACAAGTTAGATGGGCAGCTCCCTGCTGTTTAATCTACAGATAAACCATACAGCAAACCCAGAGCGCGAGCCGCAAGATCCAGAGGCAAACCCCTGGATCTTTGCGACTTGCGCTCTGGGTTTGCTGTATGGTTTATCTGTAGATTAAACAGCAGGGAGCTGCCCAATTATTATCTATGCTAGTGTTTTACTTATTTTTATTTTTGCGTATTATTCGATGCTTTGTTTATTTGGTTTTGGTGTTTTGTTTGTTTTGATCTTATAGTTGCTACCTTTGTTATTTCCTGTATTACTGGGGGTAAGGTTTATATATTTTCTATTATTGTTTTTGTGGATCTGGTGTGGTGCTATATATATTTTTCTACGGGTTTCTATTGAGGAAACCATATATATTTGTTATTAGGTCCTTCATTTCTTCCGGGTCTATCTCTATTATTTTCCCTTCATCTATTAGGAGTATTAGTATCTTGTCTAGTTTGGCCCTCTTCACCTCATCGATCCCTATTGGTGGGTTCTTATAGTATCTATCTATTATGTATTTAAGCTCCTCGATCTCGTTCTGTGATCTTGCATCAGGCTTCTTAAACAGTAGCGGGTGGATCGGGGGGATGTAGTATATTGGCACCGCCAGTATGAAGGTGTCCCCTAGATTACTGTACCTGGCTATCTTGCTCGCCACTCTTGCTGTTAGGTACGTTATGGGTTCGTGGCTGTATTCTGCCGGCACGAATCCTGTCTCTATCTCAACTATAGTTAGGCCCTTTCTATAGCCCACGACATCCGGTGAGAGCCCCTCTATATATTCCTCAACCTGAACCCTTGTGTATCCTCTGCTCATTAGGTGGTAGGCTACAAGTATCTCCATTATGCTGTGGTTGAGGGAGATGTACTTCTTGCTGTTTAGCTCTGAAAGCCTTTCGGCTAGGTTTAAGAGCTCCCTGTAGATGTATCCAGTATCGAACGTTATTCTTCTGATATACCACGATAAAATGGGGTAGATACCATCGGAACCCTGTATGTTGCCCACCTTAACTGAGTATTGGGATGGGGCCAGGGATTATATATAGGAACAGGATTAGGTTTGGGGAGCGTACGTCTAGCTACAGTATTAATGCGTTCATACTGTGAGGTTAAGTTATTATTCTTCAATTCAATATAGGTTGCTGGATGAGGCATGAATATCAAGGATATAATACTTATTTCGAGGCCGTGGAGCTTTATAATGACGCTGATCTCTGTTTCTCTCGGTGCTTCTCTGGCTCTATACCTAAGATCCGTGATCGATCCCGTAGCATACATACTGGCACTAACAGGAGCTATAGTTCTCCACGCAGCAACAAACGTGATAAACGACTACTTCGATATAATATACAAGGTTGACGTACCCGGCGCGGCCACGACGAGGTATAGGCCCCACCCAATATACCTTATTAAGGACCGTAGAGACCTTAGAAAGCTCCTTATAGCCTCGATAGCGATGTATATAGCTGTGCTGGCTATAATATCCCCCCTAATATATACCGGTAGGGTATACCTGATCCTATACTGGATCCTTGGCGTGTTCCTCTCATACATATATACAGGCCCACCCCTAAAGCTCAAGTATAGGGCTCTAGGAGAGCTCATAGTATTCCTTGTTTGGGGACCCCTAATGGTTTCCGGCACCTTCTACGCCATAACTGGGGGCTTCGATCCTTTAGTTGTCGTTGCCTCCCTCCCCATAGGGATCCTGGTGGGATCAGTGCTCATGGCTAACAACATCAGGGATATAGAGTATGATTCATCAACAGGAATAACCACGCTACCCATAAAGCTCGGCAGGGACCTATCTATAAAGCTATACTCGATCACACTACTGGCACCATACATCATAGTCCTAGCCCTCAACCTAAGCATAAACTTCATCTACGCATCGATACTAACCCTGCTATCAATCCCCCTAGCCGTAAGGCTTATTCGGCTCATGAGAATCGAGGTCCCCGACACAGCAGACCCGATGACAGCCCAGCTAACCCTGGTATTTGGAGCACTATATATACTGGGGATAATCATACACTATATAGCTGGATAGAGAATAATATAGCCAGGTGACCCACGTATGAAGGCCGCTAGATTCCACACTCATGGCGGGCCTGAAGTGCTGAAGGTTGAAGAGATCGACGAGCCCGGAGACATCCCCCCTGGACATGCGCTAGTAGAGATCAGATACGCATCACTAAACAGAATAGATATCCACGTGAGAAGAGGGTACCCAGGAATACCTATAGATCTACCCCACATCCCAGGAGCCGACATGGTTGGGGTAGTTAGGGAGCTAGACCCAGACACGGAGACCGATATCAGGAAAGGGGATAGGGTGCTAGCAACCCCAGTTATAGGGTGTGGATACTGCAGATACTGCTCAAACGGCGAGGAAAATAAATGCGGTAAGTGGCGCATGCTAGGATTCCAGGTTGATGGAACATACAGGGAGAAAATAGTTCTCCCGATAAGGCAGCTGGTTAAGGCTCCAGACTATCTGGAGGATCACGAGGCGGGATCTATACCTCTATCTCTCCTGGTTTCCTGGCGAGCCCTAAGGACTCTTGGAGGGTGTAGACCCGGCGACACGGTGCTGGTTTGGGGGGCTAGCGGTGGTACAGGCACGATCCTCGTTAAGCTGGCTAAATCCATGGGCCTAAACGTTATAGCTGTAACCAGGTCCGAGTGGAAGGCTGATAAGCTCGCAAGTCTTGGTGTTGACCACGTATTTATCAAGGGTCGGGAGGACATAAGTAGGAAAGCTGTGGAGATTACTGGTGGCGGTGTGGATCTTGTTGTAGACTATATAGGTGCGGAGACCTTTAACGATTCTATTAGAGCAGTTAGGAAAGGCGGCAAGATAATTGTGTTCGGTGTCGAGAGCGGCTCCAACATAGATCTCAATATACGCATGCTGTATCTAGCCCATGCAACGGTTATAGGTACACATACAGGCAGCAGGGGCGAGCTATTGGATGCTCTAAGCTTCATCTCGAGAGAGAGGCTTAGACCTGTTATAGACAGGATCTATAGTATAGAGGACGTTGTCGAGGCCCATAGATATTTCGAGGCTTACCAGCACTTCGGTAAAGTTGTCTTGAAGACTGGGTAGAGCCGTCTTGGATCTGGGCAGGTTTCTACTGAGACACATATATATAGCATTGCCCATACTTCTATGGCCCCTAACCTTTATCGTTTTTAGAGATCGATTCATATACCTTATGGCCATATCTACAACAGTGCTAGGCTTCCTTAGCTTAGCTCTGTATAGGCGGTCTATACCTCTTACCCCGAGATCCATGGATCTGGCTGCAGGGATTATAGGGGCAATAGTGCTGTATGGGCTCTTCTACGCCGGCGATATATTCCTCAGGTCTATAGGTCTAGACTCAAGCGTTGATGAGGTCTACACGATGATTAAGGAAGCAGCCAACATACAGACAGTAGCTCTAGCCCTAATATGGATTGGAGCGATGGAGGAGCTGTACTGGAGAGGAGGTCTCCTATATGGCGCGTTGTCCAGTAGAGAAAATATAGGTGGGGGAGGTGGAGAAAAGCTGGTTGATAGCAGATCGTCTATGGGGGCCTTTATAGCTGCATCATACTATACCCTGGTACATTTATCCACAATGAATGTAGCCCTGATAGCTGGGGCTCTTGTGGCTGGTGTTGTTCTAACCGTTATAGCCTACTATAGGGGTGTTGCTGCATCTATTATAGCTCATATACTTTGGCTTGAGCTACTTATAGTTATTCTGCCGCTAAGGTGATGCTGGAAAAAACGGTATATAGAGTGGGGAGGTGGGATATATCCGTGGAAATAGATGTAGGAAAATAAATATAGACCTGGGTAGCGTTGGGGTTGTTTATTTCCTCAATATGTAGCTTAGATCGATCTTTTCGGGCTCATAATCAACCAGTTTACCCTCGAGATAATCCTGGTATCCTTGGAGATCCAGGAGGCCATGGCCGCTCAAATTAAACAGTATTACTGGTGCATCATCAGCATTGCCGGAGTATTCCCTAGCTATATCTATAGCAGCTTTAACCGCGTGGGCGCTTTCGGGAGCTGGTATTATTCCTTCGGTTGATGCGAAGATCTTTGCGGCCTCAAAGACCTCGGTTTGGTGGTATGCTCTAGCCTCTATATAGCCCTTATAGACAAGGAGGGAAAGTGTTGGTGCGTCTCCATGATACCTTAATCCACCTGCATGGATTGGTGGAACCCTATATCTGTGGCCCACGGTATACATTTTGATCATGGGGGTCAGCCCGGCGGTATCACCAAAATCATACTCGTAAACACCTCTAGTTAGAGTAGGGCAAGCCTTGGGTTCAACAGCTATAAACCTTGTGTCGGTCTTGCCGCTTAAGCGATCCTGCATAAATGGATATGCCAAACCAGCAAAGTTGGATCCTCCTCCCACACCCCCGATAACTATATCTGGATACTCACCAACGTACTCAAGCTGCTTCTTGGCCTCTAAGCCAATGATTGTTTGGTGAAGCAGAACGTGGTTAAGCACGCTACCAAGGCTATATTTAGCCTTATCACTCTTAACGACATCCTCTATAGCCTCCGAGATAGCTATGCCTAAGCTCCCTGGGTTATCAGGGTCTTTCTCGAGGATTCTTCTCCCGCTCTCAGTAAGGTTTGAGGGGCTTGGAATCACCTCGGCACCGTATAGCTCCATCATGATTCTTCTGTAGGGCTTCTGGTGATAGCTCGACTTGACCATAAACACCCTGACCTTTATATTAAATAATGCTCCCGCCAATGACAGCGCGGATCCCCACTGGCCTGCTCCAGTCTCTGTTGAGACCCTTTCCGTACCCTCAACCCTATTGTAGAAGATCTGGGCTACAGCTGTATTGATTTTGTGACTTCCTGTGGGGAGCACACCCTCATACTTATAGAAGATCTTGGCCTTTGTATCTAGGAAGCGCTCCAGCCTGACAGCCCTAAATAGAGGCGTGGGTCTACCGAGACTGGCCAGTGTATACATCACCTCTTCTGGAATCTTGATGTATCTCTCTAGAGAGAATTCCTGCTCAATCAACGCTTTAGGGAATAATGAGAGGAACATTTCGGGCTTAACTGCCTCGCCTGAAGGTAGTTTGGGTGGGGGTAGCTCCTCCGGCAGGTCTGGAAGTATGTTGTACCATTTATCTGGGATTATATCTGGGTTCTGGATAGATCTGAATTCGGGTATAGCTAAATCCATTGGCGCATAGATTCACCCGCAATTTGATTTAATGGTTAACGGGATAATAAATACACCCCCATGAGAAGCAAGTACTTTATCGCCAGATGCAACATAGCGTAGATGGATAGAGGCCGGGGCCTCCCTCAAGAAGACTACTGTTTTTTAAGTATGCTTTTCGCGATCAGTCTATACTTAACATACCTATCCTCAGGGGAGAACCTTGGCGGATGAGCTATCCTTGTTTCTGAACCACACTCTGGGCATCTATCCTGTAGAGTGTATCTTGAGCATTTAATGCATTTCCTGATTCTATACCTCATTACGCATCTACTCCCTGATCCTCTCGAAACTAAACTCTATACCCAGATCCTTAGCCTCGCTAGACGCCCTCTCTATCACGCTGCTTAATGCCTTCTCAAGAACCTTGTATTCGTAGCCCTCCACATCGATCCTGTATCTGGGTGATCCAATATAGTATACATCAACACTGGTAACCCCATCAACACCTCTTAAATACTCCTTGATCTCCTCAAGAAGCTTCCTTATTCTATTAACCCCATCGGGCGCCAACGTGTGTAGGGTCATGATGCCAGATATAGATACCTTCTTAATCTCCACGTGTCTTTTAACCTCCTCTGTAAGGATCTTTAGAACCTGATCATCTATCCCGAGTTTAGCCACAGCCTCAGGACCCCTCATCGCGATCTCCTCGAGCCCAGCCATGATCTCTCCAAAGTAATCCTCAAGCTTCCAGCCAACAGCCTCGTATATCTCCCTAACGCTCTTACCAAGTCTTTTAGCGACTATCTCAAGTATATTGTGGGCTTTCTGGGCCCTCTTCCACTCAATCATCTTGGCCCTCTGATCCTCAACAGTAACCCTCTTGGTGGATACATCGATGGCCGGCGGCTTCTTCTTTCTATCAATCCTTATCACTTTCGCCACAATTCTCTGGCCCTCCCTCACAACCTCGTGTATATCCCTGAAATGCTTGGTAGTGATCTCGCTCCACGGAAGAAAGGCGGGGTAGCCCTGATACTCGTCAAGCTTAACGTATGCACCATAGCTGAAGACCTTATCCACTGTAGCTACAACAATATCCCCGTTGTCTGGAATACTTTTCCTCTTTAAAACCATATAGATCACCTGGATTCTCTAAGCTAAAAAACCAGAGAGGTGACTACCCCAGGATCTTTATGATCTCCCCCTCAATCCTGGCTTTACCACCAGTTGGATAAACCAGCTGGTGACCACACATAAAGCATCTAGCCGGAAAGGTTGCGTGGTCGAAAACAACCTGCTCGTTACCGCATTGGGGGCATCTAACCCTTATAAACCTGCTTTTGGGCTCGGGTATAAGGATCTTCCTCTTCTTCATCTACCCACCACCTCAACCAGCTCAAACTTCTTAACCCTAATGCCCTCAGTATGGTATGTGTAGCCGCACTGGCTACACTTCAGCTTCAGAGATGTCTTCTTAGTGACTTTAGCAAATCTCTTCTGCTCAGGCTTTCTCTTCGAGCCGTAGCCCTCCTGCTTTCTAAGATACCTTCTCTGACCCTCAGACAGTGTTCTTCTCTTACCGCCTTTATAGATCGTTACCGAGTGATTGGTATGGGTCCTACACCTGGGACAGTACGTCCTCACCTGCTTAGGGAACCTCACCGCTACGCACCTCCACAACCTCTACTGAAATCTATATATCAGTATGCTTAAAAATATTTTAAGCAATTTAATACCTAGTGCTTAGGAAACAACACTGGGTGTGTTTAAAGATGCCTAAAGCAAGGATAAGTGGAAGGGAGAAATGGAAGAGAAAGAAGTGGTACACGATATACACTCCCCCGCTATTTGGCGAGATACCTATAGCTACCGTACCCGCAGATGAAGACTGGAAGATGATTGGCAGAACCGTTGAAACAACACTATACGACATAACAGGAGACATATCACAGCTGCATGTACATCTGAAATTCCAGGTAGTTAAAGTAGATGGGGAGAGGGCAGAAACCATATTTAAGGGGCTCGAGCTGGCGAGAGACTATATGAGGAGCCTGACGAGAAGAAAAAGCTCCAAAGTAACCTCCATAATAAATCTCGAAACCAAAGATGGCTACGGAATAAGAGTAACTGCAGTGGTATTCACAACCTACAGATGCAAGTCTAGCCAGAAAAGGGCGATCAGGGCCAAAATGAACGAGATACTGGTTAGTGAATCCTCACAAAAAACCCTGGATGAGTTCCTCCAGGATATAATAAACAACAGGCTCCAATCCAAGATATTCTCGGAGGCCAAAAAGATATATCCCGTAAGAAAGGTTGAGATAGCTAAGATAAAGCTTCTAACCATACCAACGCCCGACGGCGGAAAGAGAAAAGCCACATTTGTTGCCGTAAAACCCGTCTGAATCCCTACCTATCCACCCTCCCTCAGGTACCATCCAAGATCAAATATGTTTTTGATTATAGGGGTTGTTCTCCTCCTCTTTCTCAATATACTGATTATCTTCCTGTAGCTGTATAGGGATCTCCCTACACCGATAACTCTGCTATCCTCAGGATCTATAACCGCTACGATTAGATCTTTATCTATAGGAGGATAGATCCTGCCGATGCTCTCAGCTAATAGATCGTTGCCGTATAGAAAGGCCTTCACACCCTGATACTTAGCCGTGACAGCACCCCTCACCTTTCTAGTGCATCTATACACAGAATCCAGCATGTTGGGGTGAGGCATGAAAGACGCACCCCGAACGAAGCCCATGACGAAGCCCGCAAAAATAGCCCTCCTATCTATATAGTGCAGCATAACTCCTGAATCGCGAAAACCAGCAATAACGCATGTCGAGCCATATATCCTTGTGCACCACACCACATATACCTCGAACCTGTCGAAGCAAGCCTCGTATTCTCGTGACCCATATAGCTTGTCGAGATACTCTATCAGGTTGCGTAAATCGTTGATTGAGTATGTATAGATTAAAGTATCTGATCCGCTACGGATCTTTAGACCATCTCCATCAAGCATGCGAAAAAGCCACCCATTAAATGCTTATGGGGCCATATCCTAATGCACTTCTCGACATCGGGGTTGAATTCTATTTTATCTATCGTGGGTATGCCGCGATCCCACATGTTTATTCTTGGCTCAATTATCCTTAGACCCTCACCAAAAATATCAAGTATCTCCGACACCACGGCCTCGTTCTCTTCGGGGGCTATGCTGCATGTGGAGTACACAGCATATCCTCCTGAATCTAGAAGCCTTAATGAGCCTGCCAGTATATCGATCTCTCTATAGGCTATCTTCTTGAGCGTATCTAGATCCGTTTTTCTCTTTCTGGACGGATCAAACATTATGTAGCCCTCAGCACTGCATGGAACATCAACCATGATCCTGGCAAACAGCGTGTTCCCCAACCACTTATCCAGCTTCCTGGCATCGTAATTCACTACTATAACGTTATCTATAGCCATACGCATTAGATGGGAAACCAGCGCCTTCAGCCTAGATCTGCTTATATCGTTAGAGACAACAAACCCCTCACGGGCCTCTAGAGCCATATATATAGATTTACCCCCAGGAGCGGCGCAGGAATCCAGTATAACTGAATCTCTAGATATCTCTAAGATCGATGGAGGCACCAGTGGCGACTGATCCCTATAGAGGTAGTAGTAACCCTTAAGATACTCGTGAGTAGATCCTAACGTTGGGGAGTGCTGCTCGTTTATTGGGGATGCAACCCTATATGAGTAGCTGGCCCACTCGATCGGCTCAAGCCTGTATCCAAGCGCCCTGAGCCTGCCTATCAGCTCGTCGCATCTAACTAGTTTATTGTTACACCTTATGGCTGGAGGTATACGTTCAGGGCTCTCAAACGCCTCTAAAAGCTCTATGGTTTCTTCAACCCCGAGCATTCTGAGGTAGCGTTCAACCATATATGGCTGGTACCCATATCTCTTTGCCAGCTCTCTAGCTTGGCTACTCGGCTCCCAGCTGATTCTGGATATTGTACTCGTCATTCCTAAACCATTGTAATGGATATATGTGGAGGTTTTATTTATTAGGTGGCTAACCAATATATCTTGATATATCGATGAAGGGACTGATCAAGCTATTCATCCTATACACACTCCATAGGAGAGGCCCTATGCATGGATACGCAATAATAAAGGCGCTGAAAACAGAGCTGGGCGATACAGTCTCCGCGGGGCCTGGAAGCGTCTATCCAGCCCTGAGAACCCTAGCTAGCGATGGACTCGTGACTGTGTCCACAGACTATATGGGTAGAAAGATATATAGGCTAACGAAGATCGGCGAAAAGATGATTAGGTCTAGGATGAAGCTGATTGAGAGCCTGGTTAGGAGCAGGGATAGCTCTGAGCTCGTGGATGTTATTAGGCTTTTCCACCAGATCATAATAGATCTTGTGAAGAACTGGAACAAATACAGCGAGGACGAGAAATCAAGGCTTGTTGAGGAGCTATACAGGCTGAAGAGGCTTGTCTCGAGGTGAGCACATTGATCGATACTGTGGTAGAGGTAAGCAATCTAGTTAAGATCTATCCAGGAGGGGTAAGGGCTGTAGACAACATATCATTTAAAGTTAGAAAGGGCGAGATATATAGCCTTCTAGGCCCCAACGGCGCTGGGAAAACAACAACCATGAAGATAATAACCACACTACTGAAACCCACCTCAGGCACCGTTACTGTGGGGGGCTACAGCGTGACCGAGGACCCCCAGAGGGTTAGAAGGATCATAGGATACGTACCCCAGGACCTTTCAGCAGACGACGAGCTAACAGGGCTAGAGAACATGATGCTTCAGGCAAGGCTCTACGGCTACACCAAGTCGGAAGCGAGAAGAAGAAGTATTGAGCTTCTAGAAATGGTCGGGCTTAAGGAGGCCGCAGACAAGCTGGTCAAGACCTATAGCGGGGGTATGAGGCGCAGACTAGAGCTAGCCATGGGGCTGGTTAATGAGCCTGAGGTCCTCATACTCGACGAGCCCACGCTAGGGCTGGATGTTCAGTCAAGGATCCATATATGGGACTATATTAGAAGGATAATTAGAGAGAACAGCATAACCGTTATAATGACAACCCACTATATGGAGGAGGCCGACAGCTTAAGCGATAGGGTAGCGATTATAGATCGTGGAAAAATAGTTGTTGAGGGGACACCCGAGGAGCTTAAATCCAGAATAAGTGGAGAGATAATACTTATATACACAGAGAATGAGGCTGATAAGCAGGTTATGGAAAAGATCTCCACGCTGAAGGACGTTATAGATGTAGACAAAATAGATAAAGTGATAAGAATCAAAGTAAACTCGATAGCCAACACCATAAACAAGATACTCAACCTAATCGAAAGAGAGAAGATAGGGGTGAGGAGCATATCAATAGAGAAGCCCACACTAGAGCAGGTGTTCATAGAGTACACCGGGAGAATGTTCAGAGATGAGGAGCCCGTTGACTCGAGAAGAATGATTGCTATATGGAGAAGAAGAAGGTGAGCAAGCTATGATGGGTTCGGCAACATTGGCTATATATGAGAGGGAAATGAGGAAGTGGCTTCGGCAGTGGTGGCAGATCGTATTCATCATAATAACCCCACTGATGTGGATGGGGCTATTTGGAAAGAGCTTTAACTTCTCGAGGTTCTTCAACATACCACAGGACTTCCCCCTAAGAGATATAGTTAACCAGGCTATAGAGGAGCTTATCATAAAGAGATTCTTTGGAGGATACGACTACTTCTCATTCTTTGTTGTCGGGATGATGAGCGTCTTCATACTATTCACCAATATGTGGAGCGGGATGAGCCTGGTGTTCGACAGGAGGCTGGGGTACCTAACCCGATTCCTCGTGGCACCGATCTCGAGGACAAGCATTCTGGTAGCTAAGATCCTGGCATCCATAACCAGGTC
>JALXCO010000183.1:2927-5421 GCA_026990885.1 Desulfurococcales archaeon | reverse complement strand
CTCTACAGGAGGCTAAAGAAGCTGTCAGACATGGGTATAGTTGGGTCCAAGGTGAAGGGTGGAGTAACATACTACTATAAGATAGGGCAGAAAGAAAATGAATAAGGATGTATTTTACTTATGTCCTGATGCTGAAGCTCAGGCTGTTTGATAGTGTTCTCTGGTCTTGAAGATCCCTTATCAGGAAAGCCTTAGCTCTATAGGGACCTCTATCAAGATCAATTACAAAGACAACGGTATATGTATCTCCAGCATTAACCTTCACATTAACCACGGCACTATAGATGGGGTCGCCTCCAGAACTTTTTATCTGGAGAATAAGGTATCCCGATACATCATCGTCATTGGGGTTATATATCTCGAGAGCCACAAGCTTTTTTCTTGGCTCCACATCATATAGATCTGCAAGCTCCAGAGATAGCTTTTCGGGCTCAAAGACATATATCCTCTCTAGACTTATAGACACCGATGCTGGTTCGTCTTCGGAAACCACAGCAATGATCTGTGTGCCATCACCCCTATACACGGCGCTATCAGCAGGCAAAACCCTATTTCTTAAGATATCCACAACGAAAACCTTCGCATCGCCATACAGCTTCACCCTGTACCTCCCTCCACCAGTATCAAACACGAGGTACTCACTAGATCTCGGTTCAAGAGTAATGGATGCAGAGTCCCCATCGATAACCTTGGGAGTTGGGTAGGTGGTTACCGTTCTGTTTTCAGAATAGTATGTGAAGCCGTATAGAGCTATATCTATATAGAATTGTGTGAGTAGGCTAACGAGGTCTCGAGACTCTGAGGGGTTGTATGTGGATAGGATCTCCTTAAACAGGTCGAACCCGTACCTCTCAAAGAACCAGATAAAGAAGGGTGAGTAGTAGTATACATAAAGCCTGTTGTAGCCGTATTTCAGCGAGATCTCTACCGGGTCAACGCTATATAGTCTGGAAGCGAAATAGACATCTATATCCTTCGAGACCAGATACTCTAGCTTGTCGGCTATGAAAAACTCTATATTATAGCCCCGCTCCCTGGAATAAAGGTATGTCGCCGCTACAGCTGAGCCCTCGATGATCCATATATTACCGCTGTAGACATCAGGATCATAGTACGAGAGATATCTATTCTGGACAGCGTGGAAGAGCTCATGGATAACTGTATGGATCGCCACAGTATATATGTACTCCCTGGAATATAGGGCCAGATAGTCGTACCAGGTGAAATCAAGCAGGATGTAGTCTATACAGAACTCCGCCCTCCTGGTAGAGGGATCATACCTTATATTCGAGTAGGTTAGGCCAGAACCGAATCCCACATACGGTGCTACAGTCACGTTGTACGAGCCTCCATCGCATGGCTGGGCTAGATCTAGGCCTTTAGACAGGATCCATGAGTACGCATCGTTAAGCATGTCAACGATCTCGGAGCTGCTGAAGACCGACTCCCCCCTAAAGCCGACACTCCACATATCGCTTGACGCACTGGAAATCGACACGGCTAATGACAGTGGCGAGAGGAGCGATAGGATCACTATTGCCGCGGCCATATATCCAGTAGCTATATAGCGCCTAGGGCGCACGCTATCATCCACAGATAATTATAGGCTGTATATAAATATATTTGGTATCCACCCCCAAAATACGTGGGATGGCTGGAAAGGGATCATACATACTCATCCTATATATAGGGGGAAGGCTGAAAACGCCTGTTGGAGCGCTGGGTACCATAGATCTTTCTGAGGGACACTACATATATGTTGGTTCAGGCTACAGCGGTATCGAAAGAAGAATCGACAGGTACTACAGCCTCAATAGCGGGGGGCGGAGCCCATACAAGAGGAGGTGGCACATCGACTATATAGTTTCAAGTAGGGAATCGGCTATCTGTGCATCGATCGCTTTCCTAAATAGAAGGATAGAGTGCGAGGTCTCGAGCATGCTTGGTGGAATAGGTCTAGAGCCTATAAGGGGCTTCGGCTCCAGCGACTGTGGGTGTGTATCGCATCTCTACAGGGTTGGGGGCTCGGTGTCTCTCACGGAGGTGATTGATACGCTGTTCAAGCTGTACTGTGTGGGTGAGGGTGGCTGTGTGATAATCTGAAATCAATCTAAAATATCGTGCATTTAATTATTACTTGGTGCTGAACTTGTATCATGTGTGGATACCCAACTCCAGCGAGGAGCTTAAGAAGGATATGCTTAGGTATATAGGCAGGTCGTTTGATGAGCTTATCGAGGATATCCCTAGGGACCTCATACTGCGTAGGGATCTGGAGGTTGGTTTCGGCAGGCCGCTGTCTGAGTATGAGCTCATACGTATATACAGATCATATATGGATAAGAATAAGAAGCCGAAAATCCCCCCGTTCATGGGTGGGGGTCTATGCCCAACATACGTACCGCAGGTCGTTAGGTATCTAGCCTCTAGGGGGGAGTTCTATACAGCATATACACCCTACCAGCCCGAGATCAATCAGGGCATTCTCCAGGCC
>JALXCO010000183.1:0-2917 GCA_026990885.1 Desulfurococcales archaeon | reverse complement strand
GATGGCTGAGCTCTACTCGATCGATGTTGTCAACGCATCTATGTATGACGGATCAACAGCCGTAGCTGAAGCCTTCAGGCTAGCTATGAGGGTGACTAGAAGAAAAGTTATTCTAGCACCAGACATAATGAACCCCTTCTACAGGCGTGTAGCTGAAACGTGGATAGAGCCCGTTGGGGGAAAGATAATATACTATAGGGTAGATAGTGGTGGGCAGCCGGATCTCGACGACATCGAGGATAAAGCCGATAGGGAGACAGCAGCGATATACCTGGAGAACCCGACCTATCTAGGGAATATTGTGGAGAAGCCGGAGGAGCTAAAGAATATAGCTGGGAGGACGGGCTCGCTATATATTGTTTTCTCAGAGCCTACAAGTCTCGCTATATTCAAGCCTCCCGGAGAGTATGGCGCGGATATAGTTGTTGGGGAGGGGGCAAGCCTGGGGCTAGGCCTCAACTATGGTGGAACAACGCTGGGTATTCTGGGCGTTAGAAGGGATCAGTCGCTAATCAGGCAGCTACCAGGGAAGCTTGTGGGTATGACGACAGATCTAAAAGGGTCTGAAAGGGGGTTCGCACTGATACTCCAGACCAGGGAGCAGCATATCAGAAGGGAGAGGGCGACGAGCAACATAACCACTAACGCCGCTTTGATGGCTGTGCAGGCCGCGATCTATATATCCTACCTCGGAATGAGTGGGCTAAGAAGGCTTGCTGAAACCATAGCTAGGAAAACTAGGTATGCTATAGATCATATCTATAGGCGGAAGGGGTACATGGATCTGGCTATAGGGGCAAGATACTTCTATAGGGAGGTCCCCATCAGATTTAGAGGGGACTACAGCGCTATCTATAGAAGGCTTGTGGATCAGGGTATATATCCGGGGATAAAGCTAGATCCCCTCCTCAAGGGATTCAGCAACTGCGGGTTATTCTGCTTCTCTGATGTCCACAGCAGGGACGACATCGATCTATTGTTCGAGTCGATCGACAAGGTGATCTAGATGTGGAGACAGGCTAAATGGGATGTAGAGATACTAACAGAGATCGACAACAGTATAGCTAGAGGCTCAGGGCCAGAGGTCCCCTTCTCACACCAGTTTAAAGATATAGAGCTAGAGGTCCCCGAGGAGCTCGCTAGAAGAACAGAGCCAAACATACCGTCCCTATCCGAGCTTGAGGTGGTTAGGCACTTCATCAGGCTATCCCAGATGTCTTTTGGTGTTGATGCAGGCATGATCCCACTGGGATCATGCACCATGAAGTATAACCCAAAGATACTCGATGCACTCGCGATAAACGGCGAGATAGAGTTTCTGCACCCCCTGCAGGATGAAGACACGGTACAGGGCTTGCTGGAGATACTGTATACAACCGAGAGGTGGCTAGCCGAGATAGTTGGGCTAGATAAATGCATATTTCAGCCTCCAGCAGGATCTGCTGGGGAGTTCGCTGGAGCACTGATCATCAGGAAGCACCATCTTGATAGGGGTGAGCCAAGGGACGAGATGCTTATCCCAGACTCTGCCCACGGCTCTAACTTCGCTAGCGCCGCTATGGCTGGGTTCAAGGTGGTTAAGATACCCACTAGGGGGGATGGCTGTGTAGATCTAGATGCGCTGAAGGCTATAGCCTCGAACAGAACTGCTGGGATCATGCTTACGAACCCAAATACTCTAGGGATCTTTGAGAGAGACATACTCGAGATCGCTGAAGCCATACACGATATCGGTGGATTGCTATATTATGACGGAGCCAACCTAAACGGTATACTGGGTATAGCTAGACCTGGGGACATGGGGTTCGATATAGTCCACCTAAACCTTCATAAGACATTCGCCACACCCCACGGTGGGGGTGGGCCTGGCGGGGGTGTTCTATGTGTGAAGCGTGATCTAATCGATTATCTCCCTAGACCCATACTGGTTAGAGAGGGCGGAAAGCTGAGGTGGGATTACAGCTGCGAGAAATGCATAGGCATGGTGAGGGCGTACCACGGCAATATAACTAGTGCTCTAAGAACCTTTGGGTATATAGCGATGCTCGGCCCGAGGGGCTTAAGGGAGGTTGCGGAGACAACGATAATAAACACGAACTACTTCATCAAGAGGGTTCTTGAGAAGCCATACTATGAGCTTCCATACAGCCCGGAGAAGCCTAGGAAGCATGAGGTTGTTTTGTCAGCTAAAAAGATCCTTAACGATACAGGAGTGAGCGCGGAGGACATATCTAAGAGGCTACTAGACCATGGAGTCCACGCACCCACAATGTATTTCCCACCGATAGTCGATGAGGCGCTGATGATCGAGTTCACGGAGTCGGAGCCGAAGAGGGAGATAGATAGGTTCGTAGAGATACTCCATAGGATTGCTGAGGAGGCCTATAAGGATCCTTCGAAAATAAAGAACAGCCCTACAGCAACGAGTGTGGGGAGGCTTGATCTGGTTAGGGCTAACCACCCGAAAACGCTCGCACCATCAACGAGATACATTAGGGGGGAGGGGGAGAGGGGGGATAGATAGTCAGATACCTATGAGGGAGGCAGTCACTTGTCCTTGATCACCTCCATCATCATCTAAATAAAAATATGTTAGACCCCGTATTTAAGTATCTTGAGCACACCCCCTATGGCTTTATTCTATCTATTCAGCCCTCACACGGTTCTTCATATATGTCTGGGCCGAGTCGCCTCATCATCTATTAACAGTTACTGGATGGCTGTTAATAATTTAATAGCTGTCGATTGCGAATATTCTAGGGCATCCATACACTGTGGTGATCAGGCCACGTTGCCCAGGTGCAACAGGTGTGGCGGGGTTAGGCACCTCTACTATAGGAGATCATCTGGAGAGGTTCTATGTAGGCGTTGTCTGGAGAGGCTTTTAATCAGGGCTATCAGAAGATCCCTGGGGAGG
>JALXCO010000182.1 GCA_026990885.1 Desulfurococcales archaeon | reverse complement strand
CATAAGAGAGCGATGCCCCCATCCCTACTTAAAGCGGAGCTCTAGCCTATCCCAGCTATAGGTTCTGGAGGTCCCTGCGTATAGCCTCCTGAAGCTCCCTTATTTTTCTAGCGTGGTTAAGGGCGTTATCTATCCATTCCCTGCTCGCCTCAATACCCTTCCTAGTGAAATACGATATCGCCTCGCTCCTGCTCCTGAATATTCCGGCCCTGACCAGCTGGTCTATTATTCTCAGGTCCTCCCCTCTCAGGCGCACGGAGGAAACCACGCTGGAAAGATCATACATGAGGTTCTCAGCAATCCTAGATATGCTTGCCGCTATCTCACCGATGGATCTCTCCACAAATTTTAGGGCATCGGTGATTGAGGAGATAATGTTGCCTGATATCTTGGATAGATCTATTGTGGGTCCCCTAGCCTCTTCAGAGATCGCTGTCCTACCCAGGGATCTCTCAAGCTCCCTCAAGCTCTGCTCATATTTCTCCGTGAACTCCCTCAACTTACCAACAATATACTCTCTAAACCTCGTTATATCGTCGTCTGAATAGCTCCCGTCTTTAACGTCCAGCTTGAATGCATCTATAGACCTGCTTATATTAAGGATCAGGCCATCCATACGGCTCTTCCACAGCTTCAGTGCGTCTCTATATCTCCCTTTGGATACGAGCTCGAAAGTTTCTCTATGGATCCTATCGATCTCGTTAATAGCTCCGCTAAATAATTCCTCAACCTTTCTGATCAACTCATCTATCTTAGCCATTATGTATTACCATATTACATGTAATATAGATATATATAAGCTTTACAGAGCTACATAATTACATCGAAAGATAGAGAATAACGTATCCAAGGTGGTGTAGCTATTAATGCCGATGGTGTTCAGGGATCAAAACCCCAGCATATACCGGGGAGAGTGGTGTGGGGGTATGAAGGTATGAAGATAGATTATTCCTGGGTATATATCTAAAAAATCATCTCTGATCTAGAGGGACATACTTCTTGTCGAGCTCACCTATATAGTAGTCTAGAGGCCTAATCAGCCTATTATTCTCAACATACTCTATAACCTTGGCTGTCCACCCAACTATTCTGGATGCCGCAAATATTGTTGTGAACAGCTCTGGCGGTATCCCAAGGGCTGTATAGGCTATGGGTGTATAGAAATCTACATTTGGCTGGATCGTCACCTTGCCCCTTTTAGACAGCTCCCTCAACGCTACCTCCTCGAGTTTGGTCGCTATGCTGTATAGCTGTGCCGCCTCGCCTCCAAACTTGCTGGCTACCTCTCTATCTAGCTCCTTCATGATCTTTGCTCTAGGATCATAGGACTTATATACTCTATGACCCATACCCATAATCCTTCTCTTCTTGTCTAGAGCATTCTTAACCCAAGCCTCAACGTTGTCTGGGGACCCTATCTCCTTATACTGCCAGTATGCGGCTTCAGCAGCACCACCGTGTAGTGGCCCCTTCAGCGCTGATATCCCGGAGACTACTGCGGCGTAGATATCCGCTAGCGTTGATGCCGTTACTAGAGATGCGAATGTAGATGCGTTCATCCCATGTTCTGCATGTAGTATGAATATTGTGTCCAGCACTTTAGCCTCGAACTCGCTTGGCTTCTTTCCGTGCATCATGTATATCAGGTTTGCGGCGTGATCCAGGTCGTTTCTGGGCTCAATATAGTCTAGGCCTCTGGAAAACCTATACATGGCCGCTATTATTGAGGGGGCTTTCGAAAGGATCCTTAGGGCCTTCCTGATGTCCGCCTCTCTCGATCTCTGATCGATTTCGGGATCTAGAGCAGATAGAGATGATACAGCCGTCCTTAGAATATCCATTGGGTGGGCTCTCCTCCTAACCATGTTCCTTACTATAGACAGCACCTCGTCGGGGACCTCCCTCGACTCCCTCATAACTGCTTTAAACAGCTCGTACTCGCTCTTTGTGGGTAGCCTGTAGTAGTATAGCAGGAACGCTACTTCCTCGTATGTTGAGTATTTAGCTAGATCCTCGATGCTGTAGCCCACATAGTATAGCCTGGAGTTCTCGCCATCTATATAGCTTAGCTTTGTCTCGGCAACATATATGCCTTCTAAACCCTTATTGATTACGGGTTTTTCGCCCATAAGTTCATCCTCATGCTATTATATACTATATTAATTAATATAAGTAATCACTATAAAATTATAAAGATGCATAATCTATGTTTATACAGGTGCAGGGATCTAAAAATACATATATGCAGATTAAAGCCCTAAAGCCATCTAAAAACCCATTGATACATCTACGGAAAGAGCCTCTCGGGGTCCCTCGGCAGAAGCCTGGCCTCTCTAATGTTGCTGAGCTTGAGGATCTGCATCACAACACGCTCCAAACCTATACCCGCGCCTCCGTGGGGAGGTGCTCCATATTTAAAGAACTCTAGATAGAACCATAGATCATCAACATTAAGCCCCTTCTCCCTAGCTTGATCCACTAGAACATGATACCTATGCTCCCTCTGGCCGCCAGTAGCTACCTCAAGCCCCCTAAATAAGAGATCGAAGCTCAATGTCCAATCCTTATCTTCGGGGTCCCTCATAGCGTAGAAGGGCCTCACCTTCCAGGGGTAGCCGGTTACGAAAACGAAATCCGAATCATACTCTCTCTCGACATACCTATGGAGCATCTTCTCGGCCTCGCTATCGAGGTCCTCGCCATAGGGTATTTTCTTGCCCATCGAATCCAGTATCGTGTAGGCCTCCCTAATCGATATCCTCGGGAACTTTTTGGGCATTTTAACCTCCTCCACCTTGAACTCCTCTATAATCTCTCTGCATCTTGGATGCTGATAGACATACTCGACCACGTGCCTGAAGGCTCCTTCAGCAACAGATAGAACATCTTCTAGGGAGTCTATGAAGCCGACCTCGTAGTCTACAGAGTGGTACTCTGTGAGGTGCCTGACTGTATGATGCTTCTCCGCTCTAAACACGGGGCCTATCTCGAACACGCGCTCGAACCCGGCTATCACACCCATCTGCTTGTAGAACTGCGGTGATTGAGCTAGAAAAGCGCTTTTATCGAAGTATACTACTGGAAACACCTCTGCACCCCCCTCTGTTGCTCCTCCAACAATTTTCGGGGTGAATATCTCGACAAACCTGTTTGCTCTGAAGAACTCTCTAAATGCGTGGGCTACTTCTGACTCCATATAGAATATGGATCCTACAGCGGGGTTCCGGGTGTCTAGCCATCTCCATCTAAGCCTTGTAGGTAGCTCTGCCTTCAAGCTGGACCCGATCTCTATGGGTGGGGGCTCCACAGTTTTTGATAGCACCTCTATGGATTCAGGAATTATCTCGCCTCCTCCTGGTGCCTGCTTGCTTCTTTTATATACGCCGGTAACCTTGACCACATCCTCTCTATTTAGCTCCTCAGCTATCTTCAGCACTGATTCGGGGACTAGACCCGCCTTGATAACGACCTGGATCACGCCCTCCCTATCTCTAACCAGTATAAACTTGACTCTACCCAGATCCCTGACCCTATCAACCCATCCATACACGGTGTATTTCTCGCCGTCTAGACCCTTCAACAGGATGTCTCTGGTAAATAGCTCCTTCATGGCAGCCACTCTACCCAGTGTATTTACTAATCAAGGTTATTGGATGCATCAAAGATATATAGGTTTTACTGCCTGCCCGACCTGACCTCCTTCCACCCCTTAACTATATCTCTGCCGCTTGAGCTACCGATTATATCCGCCCCGGCTGCAACCATTATGGCTAGGTCCCAGACAGATCTTATACCCCCAGACGCCTTCACGCCGGTAGCTGAGCCGGCCACGGCGCCCTTCATTATTATCACGTCACCTATACTTGCTCCCCTAGGCCCGAAGCCTGTGGATGTTTTGACGTAGTCGGCTTTCTGCTCGGCAACTATTCTGCTGACCTGATCTATCTGTGAGAACGAGAGATAGCCTGTCTCGATAATTATCTTCACACCGAGACCAAGGTCCCTGGCCTTCCTAACCACCTCACCCACCTCTCTTCTAAAGCTCTCCCATCTCTCCTCAACTATATTGCCTATATTGGCAACAACATCAACCTCGCTAACCCCCGCCGAACCGGCTATCTCTATCTCATACAGCTTAGCCGCTAGATCCGTGTTGCCGTGAGGAAATCCTACGACTGTAGCAACCTTTGTTTTAGCTATCTCCGACACAAAGCCTGCAACGTATAGCGGAACAACAAGCGCTCTAAATCCCAGTGAGTCGTTTTCCTCGACAAACTTCTCGAAGCCCTTTACGCCTGTGTTTGGTTTGAGTAGGGTCTGATCTATTATCTTCGCAGGGTTATCTATCTTCCTAACCAGTTCAGCCAGATCAAACCTGCTCAATCTATCCAGTCACCCGTAGATATTTTCGTTGGTATATAGGTATCCATAAGAAATCTTAACCCCTTACTGGTTAGCGCCTCGATCTCCAGCTTCGCCTTCTTCTGCTCGAATATAGATAGCTCCATAAGCCACTTCTTGGTCTGGAACCACTTATACTGCTTGAGCTCCTTGGCTCTCTTAAGGTCTGTATCTTTAGCCCTTATAATATAGTTTCTCCTCTCAGCCTCACTCAGGTAGGGCTTCTTCTTGCCCTTGGGATCGCCGAAGATATCGCTCATAGAGACCCCCAGAAACCTAGCCTCTGGTGTAGCTAGCCTCTCGCTCTCGTAGGAGAGGGTTATTGAGCCTACCTTGAACACGCTATATATATAGAACCCGTAGGGGTCGGAGTTGTGGTATATAGCCCCGAAACCTCCAAAGAACGAGTTGCCGTTTGGCACCGCTAGATCATATACGTACCCGCTATACCTGTATTCCTCTATGCCCGTAACCTTAGCTCTATAGATCTCTGGAGACCCTATGGTTTCTCCTCGCGACACCCTATAGAGTCTAGACCTCAGATCCGGTGAGCCGGGCACCTCGAGATAGACGCTACCCCCAGCATCGATTACTCGAGCCCTAGCACCCAGCGAGAGCAGTGTGTAGATCAGCACCTTGCCCGTTTCAGTATCGAAAGCTTCGAGCCTGAGTTCTGAGCCTCTATCTGATGTGCTTACGGCCTCAAAAACCCTGGAGATGCATCCCGCTCTAGCTGTATCGCTATCTGCACCTATATATCCGTCTCTACACAGGTCTTCTAGCTGGTCTCTTAGAGTTGGGATGCTGGAAAACATTCTCCAGAGGCTGCTGATGGGTATTTGGGGTATAGATCTAGCCACAAGTACATGGTCCCCTACACCAATATCCTTTGCTGCAGCAACCTCAAGAGTGCCGCTTCTATATCTAAACAGGCTGTGGCCCTTAGTAACCTCGACATATCCGTACCCATCTAGATATATCCTGAGTATCTCATCCTCTATCCAGTGCCTATAGACATATGACACAT
>JALXCO010000181.1 GCA_026990885.1 Desulfurococcales archaeon | reverse complement strand
TATCTATACTGTTTAGAATCTCGTCTATCTTTGGAAACATATAGAATGCCCCTTCGGGTTTCCACACCTTGAACCCAGGTATACTGCTTAGCTCGTTATATAGAGCGTCTCTTCTGACTCTAAACTCTTCAATCATCTTATAGATGGGGTCCCAATCCCCTTTTAGAGCCTCTATACCTGCAACCTGCACGAAGCTGGGGGCGCAACTGTATATGTTGACCGCTAGCCTGGTTAGTGATCGCGCTATATCTTTCTTAACTGCTAGGTACCCGAGTCTCCATCCAGTCATCGAGAACGTCTTGCTGAAGCCGTTGACATATAGCACATAGTCTTTCCATTCCGGTATCGATAGTATGCTCTTGAAGGTTTTCTCATACGTAAAGTTGTCGTATATCTCGTCGGCAAGTATTAGCATGCTGTTGTCTACAGCTAGCTGGAATATCTCTTTTACCTCTTCCCAAGTAAATACTTTTCCTGTGGGGTTGTGTGGGTTGTTAAGCACGATCATCTTTGTTCTGCTATCGATGGCTTCTTTCAGCTTATCTATATCTATTCTAAATCCGTTATACTGGTCGAAATCCATTTTTATGTAGATCGGTTGGGCTCCTAGGAATCTAGCTACCTCACCATATGCTGGATAGCTTGGTTCTGGTATCAGTATCTTGTCTCCTGGCTTTATATAGGACGCTATAGCTAGGAAAAGCGCTGTCTTTGCCCCTGTGGTAACTATAATGTCTTCCGGATCTGCTTGCGCGTCGTATCTGTTATTTAGATACTCTGCTATTGCTTCTCTCAGCCCCTTGATCCCGTTTGTTTCGGTATACCCCGTTATTTTGTTGTCTAGCGCCTCTTTGGCTTTATCTATTATATGGTCAGGCGTAGGTATATCCGGCTGTCCCACGCCGAAGCTTATTACTTTGTACCCTTTAGACGCAAGTTGCTTTGCCCGCTCTATATAGAGGAAGCCTTTTTCTCCTTTAAGTTCCGAAATCACGGGGTTTACATGATTGATTGGTTTGTTTTGCGACAAAGATTATCAGTCCTCGTTTAAATAATATGGTATGGTGATTAATATCGATGACTATACAGTAATATTATTAAAAATTATTTAACTATAAAAACTAGTTTTAATCTATATTTTAGTATACCCTATAGTAACCTATCTCCAGATCTTCAAGGAATTTTAATCTTTTAGGTATGGGTGGGTGTGTCGATAGGATCTCCGCTACCGGTGATATCTTCATTCTCATCAGCCTTTCTATCTCGCTTCTACCTATGTTATAGAAGGGGTTGGCCACGCTCTCAACTAGTGCATATATAAATAGCGTTCTGAACTTGCTTTCGCTAACAATCTCTTTCGCTTCTGGGTCTCTCGAGTAGTATATATGTATTTTAGCTAGAGCTTTCTGCATTGCTTCCTTTCCTGCTGCTTTTGCCCCCTCTATGTCGGCGAAGTACTCTCTCAATCTGCTGAATGCTAGAACCAGTATCTGAACTATGAACGATACTATTATGGCTAGTACCCCTACCGCTATTAGTATTCCTGGATTACCGTTTCTTCTGTTGCCTCCCCAGAGGGTTAGGTGTATTAAGCTTATCCCTAGGTAGTAGATTACTGAGGGCAGTATGCCTAGAAGCAGCATTATGGCGTTGTCTCTATGCATGTGGTGGCCTATCTCGTGGCCTATTACGGCTTCCAGCTCTTTTCTATCGGTTAACCTCAGCATTGTTCTGGTTACAGCTACGTATTTTCCTGAAATTATGTTTCCATACGCAAACGCGTTTGGCGGGCCGTTAACTACCACAGCTTTTGGTGGTTTCTTATATCCTAGTCTTTGGGCCACGTTATTAACGATCATCTGTAGTGATGGATCGTGCTTCGCCCCATACATAGCGTTGATCATGTATGGCGACACTAGATACATTATAATATTAGCTATAATCACGAAAATAATGAGCCCAGTTATACTTATATAGCTCAATCCAGCAATACTCAATATTATATATATAACGCTGGCGGTAAGAGCCACTATTAAAACCGATAAAATAGCCATTGATGCATACAGTGAGAACCTGCCAGAGACCTTGTTAGCTACCTTCGGCGCCACAGTAGAGGCCAAAGCTATCATAACTACGTATCCCAGCATGTAGGCGGCGATGGCTACTGGATCTAAAAGAAATACCATGTTTACAGCACCCTTAATTAAAATAGTTATAAAAAAGTAAATATAAACTTAAAATAGCGATCATGGATCAAATAAGCAGAAAGCCTATGGAGCCCAAATCCAGTATTATGCGCCGGGGGGAGGATTCGAACCTCCGACCACCGGGTTAACAGCCCGGCGCTCTACCAGCTGAGCTACCCCGGCACATGTATCGTTGATGGGGTTTTGGTTATTATGCTTGGATTGGCCCATAATCATCTGAATTACTCAGAGCTTAAAACTTTTATTTATATCATGGAATAAGGGTTTATATTGCGGTACAATGCTAGCTATAATAGCTTTATTTTTTTCTTTTAATACAATATATACATATTGTGGTGAATCTCTATGGACGCTGGGCTGAAAGAGGTTCTCGATATTTTCACGGTTAATGGGAGAAAAATATACTACTATTCTCTACCTAAGCTTAGGGAGTTGGGCTATGATAATATAGATCGTCTACCCCTCACAATCAGGATTATTCTCGAGTCTCTCTTAAGGAATTACGATAACTTCACTATCACCAATGAACACATCAAGAACCTAGCTGAATGGAAGCCGACTGCATCCTCCATGATTGAGGTACCTTTTAAGGTGGCCCGGGTCATCATGCAGGATTTTACTGGGGTCCCTGCTATAGTTGATCTAGCAACCATGAGGGATGTTGCTAAGGAGCTGGGTAGAGACCCTTCTGTGGTTAATCCTCTGATCCCTGTAGACGTGATAATAGATCACTCAGTCCAGGTTGATTACTGGGGATCTAAAGACGCATTTATCAAAAACCTAAAACTGGAATTCAAGAGGAATTGGGAGCGGTATAGGTTCCTTAAATGGGCTCAGCAGGCATTCAGCAATTTCAGGGTGTTTCCTCCCGGGCTGGGAATAATTCATCAAGTTAATCTTGAGTATCTAGCTAAAGTAGTTATGGTCGACGAATTCAGGGACTATGATCTGGCATACTTCGATACGTTGGTTGGTACGGACTCACACACAACAATGATAAATGGGCTAGGTGTATTGGGCTGGGGAGTCGGTGGTATAGAGGCGGAGGCCGCTATGTTGGGGGAGCCGATAACCATATCCACACCGAAAGTTGTGGGTGTCTATCTATATGGCGAGCTTCGTGAGGGTGTCACAGCCACGGATCTGGTATTGACATTGACTGAGATGCTCAGGAAACACAATGTTGTAGGTAAATTTGTGGAATTCTATGGGGAGGGTGTTAAGAGCTTAAGTGTTGCTGATAGGGCTACAGTCTCGAATATGGCTCCAGAGTATGGGTCTACAGCGGCGTTGTTTCCTGTAGATGATGAAACAATTAGATATCTAAGATTGACTGGAAGACCTTCAGACCTAATCAATATAGTTGAGAAATACTATACACTTCAAAACATGTTTGGCGTTTTCAAGGAGGATGATCTAGATTTCTCTGAGAAGCTGTCTCTAGATCTAAGCACAGTCGAGCCATCAATATCGGGACCCTCACTTCCATGGCAGAGACTAAACTTTAGCGAGGTCCCCCAGAGCCTGAAGCAATTGATAGAGGATAGAAATAAGAGGAGGGGTATGCCTTCGGGCAGTATTGCCGAGGCGTCGATCAGGTATAATGGTAAAGAATATAGATTGAGGGATGGGGACATAGTTATAGCTGCGATCACAAGCTGTACAAACACAAGCAATCCTGAAGTAATGATTGGGTCAGGCATACTAGCTAAGAAAGCATATGAAAAGGGATTGAGACCGAAGCCATATATAAAGACAAGTCTAGCTCCTGGTTCGAGGGTCGTTACAGAGTATCTCGAGAGATCTGGATTATTGAGATATCTAGAAGAGCTCGGATTCTATATTGTTGGCTATGGATGCACAACCTGTATAGGCAATTCAGGCCCCCTGCCAGAGCCGATCTCTAAGATCTTGTCCGAGCAGGAGATACTGCTGTCAGCTGTTTTATCGGGTAATAGAAATTTTGAGGGCCGTGTCCACCCAGATATCAGGGCTGACTACCTCATGTCACCGATTCTTGTTGTAGCATACGCTATAGCCGGGACTGTATTTAAAGATCTCTCAAAAGACCCCTTGGGCCACGATAAAGAAGGTAGACCCGTATATTTAAAGGATATTTGGCCATCGAAGTCAGAGATAGATCAATACATCAATAAGGTAATAACACCCGAAATATTTATTGAGAAATACTCAAATATAGAGGAGCAGGCTCCGAAGGAATGGAAGGAGCTTGAAGCCCCCTCTGGAGACACATACGAGTGGGACCCCAGAAGCACATATATTAGGAAGCCTCCGTTTTTCGCTGATTTCACGCTTGATAAGGTTCCAGGGCTACAGGATATCTATGGGGCTAGAGCGCTACTCATACTGGGTGACTCGGTAACTACAGATCATATATCTCCAGCTGGAAGAATAAAGATAGATAGTCCAGCAGGCAAATATCTTCTTGAAATGGGTGTTAGGCCCGAGGAGTTCAACACGTATGGGGCTAGGAGAGGCAACCATGAGGTCATGATAAGAGGAGCATTCGCTAGTAAGGGGGTCAGAAACAAAATGTTGAAAGACGTGTTGGGAGGCTACACAGTTCATCATCCCTCCGGCGAGGTTATGACTGTTTATGATGCGGCAATGAGGTATAAGTCTGAAGGTGTACCACTCATAATTGTTGCTGGTAAAAACTACGGTGCGGGTAGTTCAAGGGATTGGGCTGCTAAGGCTCCTAAGCTTCTGGGAGTTAAAGCTGTGATTGCTGAGAGTTTTGAGAGGATCCATAGATCTAATTTGATTGGTATGGGTATAGTACCGCTAGAGTTTGAGGATGGATACAACGCCGACAAGTTAAAGCTGGATGGTTCAGAAACATATGATATAATCGGGCTAAAGGATCTCAAGCCAAGGGGTGAAGTGACTTTAATCATAAACAGAAAGGATGGATCATCAACAAGCATAAAGCTACGCGCTAGGGTAGATACATGGGCCGAATTAGAGTATCTTAGGCATGGAGGGATTCTACAATATGTATTGAGAAAGATTTTAAGATCTAAATAATTTCTATTTAGGATCCATATTGTATCACGATCATATTAGAGCTAGGGGTCACAGGAATATAAAGGCTACACATAGATCTACGTTCGAGATAACTAAAGAAACCTATCTAACACCCCGCGGCGACTGCATAGTTGCTGTAGCCTCCAATAAGGGGCTTAGGGATCTAGATCCATCAGTAAAGAAACACATAACGATGGGCTGGCCAGTTATGATT
>JALXCO010000180.1 GCA_026990885.1 Desulfurococcales archaeon | reverse complement strand
CTCCCTGAGGGATGCGTGTTCGCCCGTGCAACCCTTCTTGTATACATGGAATATCCAGTGGGTCAAAGCCGCCTTCTTGAGCTCCCCCTGGTAGGATGATGCGGTCAGTATAGTTAGGTTATGGTGCGGAAACCTGATGTTCATCAGCAGCCTATTGGTTCCTGGTATAAACGGGTTGCCCAGGTAGTGGGGTATATCTATGATCTCTACATCGGGCTCCTCCTCCGGGGGAGCTGGAAACACGAGCTCTCTCCATCTATACGCTATATCGGGGAACTGGGGGTCTACATATGCGGCTACATGCATCTGAACCCTGCTTCCCGGACTGCCTAGGTAGCCATCAACCTTTATCAGGGGTCCCTGAGCCAGTATGTGCTCCAGCACCCTCTGCATGAGGATCTTGTGCTCCCTAGCCAGCTCGCTGTCGCTGTTCACAACCACAGTGTTTTTAGCGGATCTGCTCCAGATGTTTGAGGCCCACCCCCACGATCCGTTTCTATAGTTTATGCCGTAGGCTTTCGCCCTATCCAGCAGGTCTGGCGGGTTATCATGCAGAGCCTTTATACCGGCCTTCTCCTTGTACTCGAGTATCCTTCTAAAAGAATCCTTGAAGCCCTCTATGGTCATCTCGTCTACTGAAGGGATCAGTTTGGCCATAGGCGTCCCCGGGTTATAGTTAATATGTTGAGGTATTAATTAAAATATCATTAAACATATAACCTCTCTTTGGGGTTTCCGGCTTGAGATGGCTGGATCGTTTAGAGGCTTTTATACTTGAGAAAATGTCTAGAACAAAGATCCCGGGGCTAAGCATCTCGATAGTTAAGGACGGGGAGACGATATACAGCAGGGGCTTCGGGTTCAGGAACATAGATAGGGCCCTCCCCGCTACCGAGTCCACGGTCTATGGTATAGGATCTATAACCAAGTCCTTCACCGCTTTATCTATACTGAAGCTCAGGGAGAGGGGCCTGCTAGATCTGGATGACCCGATCGATAAGTATCTACCCATAGACCTGAAGGCGAAGGGTGAATCGATAAAGATATGGAATCTACTTACCCACTCATCCGGGATTCCTGCGTTGGCCTATGCGGAAGCCTATATAAGGGGTTTGGTCGGCGATGACCAGGCTACATGGCTGCCTATATCTGGCTACGATGATATGTTTTCCTTCCTTAGGGACGCCTCGGGCTGGGCTGTGGATCGTCCTGGAAGATCCTACTACTACCTCAATGAGGGATATGTGCTCCTGGGCTACATCATAGAGAGGGTCAGCGGTGAGAGCTACGAGGATTTCGTCAGAAAGAACATTCTGGAGCCCCTAGGTATGAGGAGAAGCTACTTTAGGAAGGAGGATGTCGAGCGGGACCCTGACGTCGCCACCCCCTACGTCGTTGATAGAGACGGGAGAATCCTTGAGTCACGCTACCCCTTCGGTATAACGAGCGATGGCGGGTTGCTGAGCAACGCTCTCGATATGGCTAGATACGTGTCTATGCTGATCAATAGGGGGGTTTTCAACGGTGTAGAGGTTGTTTCCAGGGATAGTATAGCTGAGGCTGAGAGGGAGTGGATACAGTATCCCTACAGCATGGTTGATCCCGACTCAAGAGACTTCTACGGCTTGGGGCTGAGAATAACGCCCAATTTCTTCGGCAGAAAGCTTGTTTCCCATGGCGGATCAGTGCTTGTGTACACAGCATACATGGGCTACATACCAGAGGAGAAGGTTGGCGTTAATGTGCTTTTAAACACCACAGGCTACCCCCCATGGATGATAGGTCTATACGCACTATCCCTAATGCTTGGTAGGGACCCCGAGAAGGAGCTTAAACCCCTCATATATGATAGAACCCTGGATAGGGTGTGCGGCACATACTCAACCTACAAGAACACGATGACGGCTAAGGTGGAGAGGAGGGGCTCGATTCTGGTTCTGAAGACAGGAGGTAGACTGGCTGGCTACGAGGTCCCCATAATACCGGTGAAGGTGGATAGGGGCTACGTGGAGGCGTACACGCTCAATTTCGGCTCGAGGGTCGGTGCTAGATTCAGGCTTCTAGAGGATGGTGGTGTCGAGCTGATATATGAGAGGTATAGGTTTCTTAAGAGGGATAGGGCGTCTGGCCCTTGATCATTAGCTCCCTGCCACTATATAGCTTCCTCCACATATATACCGCCCCACCAACCACCTACCTCCTGTGGATGAATCTAGCCACCAGCACGGGGATCCTGTATATCCTCCTTCTGTGGCTCGGGTACATTGCGGGGACCTCCATCGGGTATTTACCAATGATCTCCATGGTGAACCCGTATTCCCTTGAGACTGAGTCTAGGAGCCTGATCGATTTTATATTGAAGTAGAATATCGAGTACACGGTAGCCGAAGACCTTAGAGCGGCCCTGAGGAACTCTATATCTATACCCCTCCTATAGATTCCAAAGGGAGGGTTCATAAATACAGAGTCCAGGGCTCCGTGGAAGCCTTTTCTGAGGTCCCAGCACAGCGGATCTATATTCTCCCTCACACCAAGATCCCTAGAGTACCGCACAGCATCAAGGAGGTCCCTGCATGATATATCTATACACACCACCTCCCCACAACCCATGAGGGCTAAACCTATAGCTATCCTGCCTGTTCCACACCCGAAATCCCCGGCTTTATCCTCGATATCCCCTCTTAGATATGCTGTATATATGATTTCGCTAGCCAGCCAAGATGGTGTTTGATACTGCTCCAAATGCCTTTTAGGGTTTCTAAATCCTCCAACTCTCTCTAGCTTCTTCTCTAGGGCCTTCTTATCTAGACTCCGCCAAATAGTACCACCTGGTGCTCACTATATAATTTATATTGTTCTGAATATAATTAGTGAATAGCGGGTGTTCTATATGCCTATCCACAGAAACAGCCTGAATGTTGATTTTAGCGTTGTTGAAACTGATCTCTCCGGCCTGGAGCTGGATCTTCTCGCAATCCCATACCAGAAGGAGTTTAGGGATAGGGCCGAGGACAAAGCCAGCAAGCTCGCGGGTGAGGGCTTCTCCAGAGCGATCGAGTTAAAGGACTTCAGGGGCGATAAGGGGGAGAGCCTGCTGGTTTATACAGCTAGCGACAGGATCCCGAGGGTGCTGGTTGTTGGCTTGGGGGACCTCTCCCCAAGCGATAGCGAGACCGTCAGGATCTTTGGCGGGTATGTTGCCCAGAGGGTGCAGGGCCTCAATGTATCTAGGGTCGGGGCCTACCTAGACCTGTTTGATTTAGCAAGCAGTGTTTCAGCCAGATCGTTCTTCGAGGGCTTCTCCCTGGGTGTGTATAGGTATAGCCTTAAGTCGGGGTCGGATAGCGGCAGGTCCTCGGAGAAGAAATACAGCATCTATGTTGCGGGGGACCCCGAGGCTAGAGCGGAGCTTGATAGGGCTAAAAAAGTTGTTGAATCTGTATATCTCGCTAGGGACCTCGGGAATGCTCCGCCCTCAACGCTTAATCCTGAGACCTTCGAGCTGTTTGCCCTCGAGCTCGTTAAGGGCTCCAGGAACCTCGAGCTTAGGGTCTTCAGGAGGGATGATCTCGAGAGGATGGGGATGAACGGGATCCTGTCTGTCGGGAGGGGCAGCAGTGTTGAGCCTAGGCTTCTTGTCGTTAGCTATAGGGGTGGCTCCACGGATCCTGTTGCGTTCGTTGGTAAGGGCATAACCTTTGATTCCGGGGGCTACAATATCAAGACTGCCCAGGGTATGAGGGAGATGAAGTTCGATATGTCTGGTGCTGCTGCTGTTCTCGCGTCTCTTAAGGCTATCTCCGATCTAGGTCTAGAGATCAATGTATACGGACTCATCCCACTGGCTGAAAACCTTATATCGGGGTCCTCCTACAAGCCTGGCGACGTGATCAAGATGTATAACGGCACAACCATCGAGGTGGACAATACAGATGCCGAGGGAAGGATAATTCTTGGAGACGCTATCGCCTACGCCTCAAAAGACCTTAACGCCAAGGTGATCGTGGATCTAGCGACGCTCACGGGGGCAATCATAGTTGCTCTAGGCTCGCAGGCTGCAGGGCTCTTCAGCAATTCAGATAGGCTCGCATCTATGATTGAAGAAGCATCCAAGAGAACTGGAGAGAGGGTTTGGAGAATGCCCCTCTGGGACGACTATCTCGAGGATATAAAGTCTGAGGTGGCCGACATAAAGAATACCGGGGTCCAGGGAGCCGCTGGCGCCCAGGCTGGTGCCGCGTTCCTATCCAGGTTTGCTGAGGGCTCCGAGTGGGCTCACCTCGATATAGCTGGTGTTGCGTGGGTTCAGAGGGAGGGTCCGAGGAGACCGTATTATCCTAAGGGCGCTACTGGCTATGGTGTTAGGCTTCTTGTTGAGCTGGCCAAGATGCTTTCCTACGGATGAGGCTTTGTTTAGCTCTCTGTTTTCCCGGCCGGCTATGGTGTCTATTATATAATACCTCCTGTTTTTTCTATATTGTCTTGGTGGTTACGCTCTGAATCGACTCAAGATCATAGCCGATACCAGGGAGAAGCGTTCTAGGGTCCCCTCCCTTCTAGCTAGGCTTGGGGCTAGGGTCGAGTTTAGGCCCCTCTCGTTCGGGGATTACCTGGCTGCCGAGTCCGTGGTTATTGAGAGGAAGCGTATAGATGATCTTGTTAAAAGTGTTTTTGATGGCAGGTACTTTGATCAGGTTTCCAGAATGCTTGAGGTTTCAGACCAAGTTATAGTTATCTTGGAGGGGTCCCCAAAGATCATCAGGTCACTCACAGACCGCTGGAGAGCAATCTATGGGGCTATAGCCTCGGTGATAGTTAGCGGGGTAACAGTAGCTCCCAGCGGGGGTGTTGAGGAGACGGCTCAGCTGATATACTCTATAGCATCAAAATCCCAGAGCTCCTGGAGCTTTAAGAGGCAGATTATCGCTAGGAAGCCGAGGCTATCGTCTGTAAGGGAGTGGCAGGAGTATATTGTTCAGTGCCTCCCCAATGTCGGGCCTAAGATAGCTAGAAAGCTTCTAGCTAGATACGGAAGCGTTAGGGCTGTGTTCAACGCCTCATCCACAGAGCTCAGCAGGGTTGAGGGCTTGTCCGAGTCTGAGGCTCAGGAGATCATCACTATACTAAACGCTAGATACACAGAAGGCGAGTCCCCGAGGTCCCTGGATGAGGGGGATAGGGTTCAAAGATCATCTAGGTATAGCGAGAAAACAATTGAGGACTATATTCGTAGGGAGGGCGGATAGGCGATATAGTTTTATTATTGTATATGCCTCAGATACGGCCGCACAGATCATCTATCTCAACTAAACCCACCACTCATCATCCGGAAATAAAAAACTATAGTGAAACATATTTCTTGGTTCACGGCGGGCTTTCTCATCACGAGCCAGTGGTCAGCCAAGGATAACCCGATCATCTCCAGCATGTGCATGCTCTATATTTAATCCATGGAGAGCGTCACCGGGACTAGAGTCTCG
>JALXCO010000179.1 GCA_026990885.1 Desulfurococcales archaeon | reverse complement strand
GGCATCAATATCGCCGATAGAAGCCATTCATGAATATACTGTTAAGTCCAAAACTAATATTGGTACCACAATATTAAAGCAGACCCAGCGGTATTACTGACTGTTCCCAGCATATATGAGGTATTAAGCAGGTGTATATCTAGAATCTCGAGAATCGATTCACAAAGCAAGTTGATTAAAGCATATTAGCAGGTCAGCGTTTAATATATCTTGAGGCGCAGAAGAGGTAGAGCTAAGCGGCGTCAACACTACTAGGCTTGCTGGTGGCTCTGCATGAAGGTAGTGGGCAAAAATATTGAGGGTATATGTAGTAGATGCGGCAGCAGGCTTGTGCTGGTTATTGAGAAGACGCTGGGTGATGGGGCCAGAAAGATAAGCTACATATATAGATGCACCGGATGCGGCGTTAAGAGGTCTGCAGGCTCCATAACTATATCTAAAGTAAACGGAACAGTAAAAGTAACTGTGTATAGGGCTTCAGAAAACAAGAATTAAATGTTTTGTTTTTTATTCTGTGGATCAGCCCCCTACCAGGGGAAGCTGTATTTATTAATTACCCCTGTCAGAGCCATTCTAGCCTCGGCTGGGGTAAGCACGGGTTTATGGTAGTCCTCCAAATCGTCTGTAGGTATCCGTGGGCAGGCCAATATAACGAACGCGTCTATATCGTTGCTGTCAATATTCAGTATCAGGTTTCTATCGATAACATGTGAGATGTACTCAACATAGCTTCCTCCCCTACTTTTAATGAGCTTCTTGAGATAGTTTCTGAACCAAACCCTATTCTGGCCTTTTACTCCATCGATCAAAGCCCATCTCCTGGCTTCTCTCGCCTCAAGAATCTTATATAGTCTAGCTCTAATTTTCTTCTCTATAAAGCCTGTTAGGTCCTGAGATCTATTTTCGTAGGGATCGATCTTTATCACAGGCTTAAATGGAACCGTCAGCCCTAGCCCGAGTGGGTGGAAGACGCCTCCGGAGACAAATACATAGGCGTCGACCCTGTCCCTAATGGAATACGGCTTCATGTAGTCGCATCCTACTAGAGATACTTTTGCGGGGTCCTCACCTATCTGGCTCGAGTTTACTATATTAAAGAATTTTGAGAGATAATGAGCTACCTTCCTGATCTGCCTGGCATGCTGTATCGTTGAGTATACAGCTATATTATCCGCACCCCTAGACCTAAGCAGCTTCACCGCTTCATCCAGAGCCTCTATAGATACCTCTCTAAGGTAGTAGGCGGGTATAAAAAGAGTTCTATACCTAGGCCTATAGTACGAGTACTCGACATGCCCTATATGTATTAATAGATCGTAGCCCTCCGCCTCAGCCTCAACATCATCGAGAAGGCATGCTCCCCACGCAGACGATCCCGAGAAAGTGATCTCTAGATCGTGATCGACTCTAGACACAATCTCCCTCTGGATATATAGGGCGTATCGCTTCAGCCCGTCTGGAAGCTGGATAAGTATCCTCGATGCGTTAACCTCCTTTATTCTAGACACTATTCTATCTATCTCGAAATCGTAGTCGACCTCCCTATACTCATCGAGAACAGCCATGAGCCATCATCTGTGGCGTGGTAAACTATAGATCTATCTCTTATAGCCAAACAATATGGGGGGCTTTACCTTATATCATGGGATTCACGGCTTAAATAAATAATATATAAATAACCTATCTAAGCATTAAATCACAAGGTGATTTATAGGCATGGGCGAGTGGAAGGTAAAGGACCCTTCGCTAGCCCCGAAGGGTAGGACTAGGATTAAGTGGGCGGAGATGCACATGCCTGTTGTAGTATCGCTTAGGGAGAGATTTAGGGAGACTAAGCCTTTTAAGGGGATCAGGATCTCAGCAGTTCTACACGTAACTAAAGAGACAGCGGTACTGGTTAAAACGCTTATGGCCGGCGGCGCAGAGGTCTGGCTTGCTGGATCAAACCCCCTATCTACGCAGGACGATGTTGCTGCAGCCCTTGTTGAGGAGGGTGTCCATGTTTTTGCGTGGAGGGGGGAGTCTTCTGAGGAGTATTGGTGGTGTATTGATAGGATCATTGAGGCGTCTCCACATATAGTTATTGATGATGGTGGCGATCTCCATTCAAGGATCCATACTCAAGGAAAGAGGTACCTCAGCCAGGTTGTTGGGGGTACGGAGGAGACGACCACAGGGGTTATAAGGCTTAGGGCCATGGAGCGTGATGGCGTGTTGAGGTACCCCGTTATAGCTGTGAACAATGCTTATACAAAGTATCTATTCGACAACAGATACGGCACAGGCCAGTCAACGATCGATGGGATATTGAGGGCTACAAACATTCTTTTGGCTGGTAAATACGTTGTTGTAGCCGGATACGGATGGGTTGGGAGAGGTATAGCTATGAGGGCCAAAGGTATGGGCGCAAACGTTATTGTGGTGGAGTCTAACCCGATCAGGGCTCTAGAGGCGGCCATGGACGGCTATATAGTAACCAACATGATGAAGGCAAGCGAGATAGGCGATATATTCATAACCGCTACGGGGAACACATCGGTTATTAGAAGGGAGCATTTCGAGAGGATGAAGAATGGAGCCATCCTAGCGAACTCCGGGCACTTCAATGTTGAGATAGACATCGAGGATCTTAAGGAGATCTCCGTTGCACATAGAAAGATATCTGAAAACGTTGAGGAGTTCCAGCTTAGAGATGGGAGAAAGCTCTACCTACTGGCAGAGGGTAGGCTAGTCAATCTAGTTGCTGCCGAGGGCCACCCCAGCGAGGTTATGGATATGAGCTTCGCTAATCAGGCTCTATCTATAGAGTACCTGCTGTCTAATAGAGGGAAGCTTGAGCCCCGGGTATTTGATGTCCCCAAAAACATAGATGAGGAGGTGGCTAGGTTAAAGCTTAAGGCGCTGGGGATAGAGATCGAGAAGCTTACGGATGAGCAGATCAGGTACCTCTCACAGTGGGAGCTGTAGGCTGCGGAAGCTATGGGGGACAGCCCGATAAACATATCTCTAGTTATGGAGGGGTGGCTGATGGGCCTATTGGTGCTGCTCATACTTATTCTCTGGCTCGCATATAATGTTGGTAGGAGCAATAGAGTAGCCAGCCATAAACCTCCCAATTCCAGAGGCAATTATATCCGCATGCCTGAGCGGCTGAGGCATTGGATGGGCTGTTTGATTCTCCCTAACTATATCTATGCACCTCCCTATGTCTAGGCCTACACATTTTACTCTGAGTCTCCCCTTGCTGGTTATTATTTCTCTTGCTCCTCTATATATTTCGGCTATTATGCTGAATCTATATTCATGGTCTCTAAAGTGCTTCTCTAAGGCTCTCTTTATCCTTCCCAGATCTATATCGTGATCGAAGACTACAATCAGTGGAATACCGAGCAACCTATAGGTCTCTACAGGATCATATATGGAGAAGCCAGACATGATCACGCTGTGCGTGGCTATAGCGTCTATATTGTAGCCCCTATAGCTGAGCTCCCTGGCTAAGTCACGTATAACTATAGATACATCGGGGCAGTCAACAAGGGTGTATCTAACCGCTATATCATCGATGTGTTCACGCCACCCCAAAACACCAACAATGGGGGCGGGACCTCTGAGGGATTTATATCTATGTGGGAAATACCCGTCGTCTATAGCTATAAGGCGCTTCATGGCCGATACTATATATCCATAGAGATACAGTGTTTAAAACATTGAGATGTACGGATCGTTTTCTAAAGCAGATAAAACAACATCCCTCTGGATAGTTGGTAGCAGAATCCTGGTTTTACCATATCTACCCCTATTAATTATGGTGGCATTAACCAGTCCAAGCATATCGAGCTCAGATATTATATCGCTAACCCTCCTCTGGGTAACCGGCTCCAGCCCCATTCTCTGGCACAGCTCCCTATATCTAACATAAACCTCCCCCGTGGTGGGCGGAGTATCTCCCGCAGAGCTGTATATTGTGTATAGAACAATCTTGCTGTGGAGAGGTAGCGTTGATACAACCTCTACAGCGCGGTCTCTCTCAAGCTCATTATAGGCTCTATGGACATGATCCTCAGAAACGATATCTGCACCCTCACGCTCTGCGACCTCACCGGCGACGCGAAGAAGATCTAGAGCCCTTCTGGCATCGCCATGCTCCCTAGCGGCTAGAGCAGCGCAGAGGGGTATAACTCCATCGCCTAGAGCTCCAGGCCTGAATGCGAGCTTGGCCCTCTCACTAAGTATGTCCTCTAGCTGTGAGGCGTTGTATGGGGGGAAAACAAGCTCCTCCTCACCCAGGCTGCTTTTAACTCTTGGATCTAGAGACTCGATGAATCTTATATCGTTGGTTATTCCAACTATCGTTACCTTGGAGCTTGATAGATCCTCATTCACCCTGCTCAACCTATACAGTATCTCATCACCCTCCTTCCTAACCATGAAGTCGATCTCGTCGAGAACGAGTATAAGTATAACGCTATCCGAGTTCAGCCTATTTATGATCCTCCTATACACCTCGGACGTAGATAAACCAGTAAACGGAATCTTTAGGCCTAGCCCCTCGGCTATGTGGGCGAGAACCCTGTAGGATGTGTTCTCTATCCTGGTGTTTATATAGATCCATTTAACCCTCTTCACACCTCTCTCAGCCTTAGCGCTTAAGCGCTTAAGTACGTACTTGGCTACAGCGGTCTTTCCGGTCCCGGTCAATCCATATATGAACAGGTTGCTTGGTCTAACACCCTGTAGCGCTGTGGCCATAACCATGGCTACCTTCCTTATCTCGTTGCCTCTATGGGGAAGCTGGTCCGGGATATAGTCTGGCCTGAGGACCTCACGGTTGGTGAAGATAGCTGATTTAGTTGCGTTCTCGAATATAAGCTCCAGTTCATCCATATGAAACTCCATAGAGTGGTATGGAGAAGAGGCAATTATTTCGAAGCTGTGGAGCCGGAGACAGAAAATTCTTTTAGAGCGGTATTAACCTGGAAATATTGTATCTATTTGCTGTTTATTATAGACCATATATAGCTCGGTGTAAGGGGCATTTGGGTTAGCCTGGCCCTAACACCAAGTCTCCTCAAAGCGTTTTCCACAGCACTAACCACGGCTGGAGGCGCGGCTATAGTCCCTATCTCACCAACACCCCTAACTCTATGGGGGTGGTGGGTTGGGGTCTCCTGGAAGTTAACCTCTATATCCGGTACCTCTACAGCTGTAGGGATGAGGTACTCTGCGAGATTGGGGTTTAGAGGGTTTGAGGATTCATCGTATATGAAGTGCTCCAGGAGGGCTTGGCCTATGCCCTGCACAATACCCCCCACTATCTGTCCCTCGGCCAGCATGGGGTTTATGGCCTTCCCCACGTCATCGTATGATCTGTACTTGAGTATCTTTACTCTACCCGTTTCCGGATCTAGCTTAACTACAGCTAGATGCACCCCGAACGGGTAGACGGGCTTGATAGGATCATAGTAGGCTACAGCCTCCAAACCGGGTTCTAGATCGCCCTTAAAGCTGGAGTA